>JBGVDY010000252.1:0-1504 GCA_045119585.1 Acutalibacteraceae bacterium
CTCGAAAGCCACGAAGGCACCATGTCTAAAATGTATTTCGACAAAGCAAATACCGTTTTCGACGTTAACGACACTATAAATAAATACGTTGCCGAAAACCGCGAAGCACCTGAAAATAACGCTACTGAAAAAATCATTAGAATACTTTTAAGCATTCCCGGTCTTTTGACAATTGGCGTAAAACTCTTTAAGTTTTTAGACAAACACGGCTTATTACCAAAAGCTATTATTGATATGTCGCCTTTCCATATGAGCCTTGGTATTACAAACTTGGCTTCTATTCGCACAAATCATATTTATCACCACTGTTATGAATTCGGCACCACAAGCGTATTTTTAGCAATGGGTAACCTTCGCGATATTCCAAAACGCAAAAGCGGAGAAGTTATTTTCGAACGCAGTATGCCGATAGGTGTTACAATGGATGAACGCATCTGTTCGGGCAGTTATTTTGCTACCGCTTTTAGATATATGAAAAAATTACTCGCAAACCCTGAAGTGTTAGAGCTTCCACCCGAAGAAATAATTGAAGACACTTGTAAATAAGGCTTGATTTTAAGCCTTAGATAGTATAAAATATTAACAGATAAATTATTGGAGGAACAAAAATGTTAGTATCAGCAAAGGAAATGCTTCAAAAAGCAAAAGCAGGCAAATATGCCGTAGGTCAATTCAACATCAATAACCTTGAATGGACAAAAGCCATTCTACAAACCGCACAGGAATTAAACTCACCTGTTATCTTAGGTGTATCCGAAGGCGCAGGTAAATATATGTGCGGATATACCACTATTGTTGGTATGGTTAACGGTATGATTAATGAACTTGGTATTACAGTTCCTGTAGCTCTTCACTTAGACCACGGTTCTTATGAACATGCTAAGAAGTGCATTGAAGCAGGCTTTTCTTCTGTAATGTTTGATGGTTCTCACTATCCGATTGAAGAAAACATTGCAAAAACTAAGGAATTAGTTGAATATTGCAACAAGTTAGGTTTATCTTTAGAAGCTGAAGTAGGCTCTATCGGCGGCGAAGAAGACGGCGTTGTAGGCGCAGGCGAAGTTGCAGACCCCAACGAATGCAAAATGATTGCCGACTTAGGCGTTACTATGCTTGCTGCAGGCATCGGTAACATCCACGGTAAATACCCCGAAAATTGGGCAGGTCTTAGCTTTGATACTCTTGATGATATTCAAAAGCTCACAGGCGATATGCCACTCGTTTTACACGGCGGTACAGGTATCCCTGCTGATATGATTAAGAAGGCTATTTCTTTAGGCGTTTCTAAAATTAACGTTAACACCGAATGCCAACTCGCTTTCGCTGCTGCTACACGTAAGTACGTTGAAGCAGGCAAGGATTTACAGGGCAAGGGATTTGACCCACGTAAGCTTTTAGCAGACGGCGCTCAAGCTATTAAAGATACAGTTAAAGAAAAGATGGAACTTTTCGGTTCTGTAAACAAGGCATAATTATTAGTTATACCTATTAAGCAGTATGTAAG
>JBGVDY010000253.1:0-4912 GCA_045119585.1 Acutalibacteraceae bacterium
CAAAAACTCGCGAAACGAATATAACTTGGGCGTAGCCCAAATATAACTGCGTAGCAATATAACTCGCCGCCTGCGAATATAACTGTGGCACCTTCCTTACGGAGGGTGCCACAACCGACACAGCTTTTTACGTAATTATTATTCAGCAATTAAGTAGCCGTTATATTCTTTTAAGAAATCTTCAGCATCGCCTATCATTTGTATTACGGCTTTACCGTCATTAAATGCGATAATGATATCAACAATACCAATGTATTCGTCAATTAATTGTACAAAAATCTTTAGCTGGTTATCTTGAGCCCAAGCAGCCGAAGCGCACGAGCGGTAGGTATGGTCTTCGGTACGCATACCGCCAAAATCTTTAGAATATCCCATTTCAGGGAACTGCTGCCAAACATTGTCGCCGAAACCAAATTTAATAGTTTTGTTGCCCTGAGCGTTTACGTAGTTAAATTCACCGTAATTGCCATCAAATTTAATGGTGAATTCTTTAATGCCCATTGGATTTTCATTTGGATAGAAGGTTTTACCGTTAATTTCATCTGCTATAGGCGAAGTTTTAGCACCGCAAACGGTGGTAAGTTTAAGGTCTTTAATTAATGCTTCAAGCTCTGAGTAGTGGTTGCTTTCAGGTAAAGCGGTATCTTCAGCTTTGTCAACAATTAACTCAAAGAAAGAATTATATATAACCTCTTTAGCAAGCCCCGAACTACCGCGTTGACAACCTGCAGTACAAACAAAGGTTATATCGCTCTTGGGATTATATATCATAAACTGACCATGCATACCAAAGAAGCTAAAACTATCCTCGTAAGTGCGCCAAACCTGTCTGCCGTAGCCGCAGCCCGAGAAGATATAACCGCCTGTGCCGCCGCAGGAGTAAGGAACTTCGGTAGTTTCTTCAACTGCTTTTCTGTCAAGCAACTGTTCGCCGTTCCATTCACCTTTATTTGCTAAAAGGCGACCAAAAAGGAGCATATCCATAGACGTACAAAGTAAGGCTGAGTCGCCCCAAGCAAAGCCGCCCGGGCAGGTTAAAACCTTTGAACTTTCGGAAAAACCAATTTTACGAAGAGCAATATCCTTTAAGTAGTCTAAGAAGGTTTTGCCCGTAATTTTTTGAACTAAAGCACCTAAAATGAAAGAACCGGTACTGTCGTAGTAGTATGTAGTGCCGGGGTAACGCACCGGCTTCATAGAAAAGTAGTACTTAACGCGGTCGCCACCGTGGTTTTCAAACCAAGGGCAATCTGTAAAGCAGGTTTGCATATTAAGCATATGTTCAATCGTTTGAGCGGCTAAATATGGGTGAACATTTTCGGGTAAATATTCAGGGAAGTAGTCTATGATTTTATCTTGAAGACTAAGCTTTCCCTCAGCTGCTAACTGACCAACTGCCATACCAACGTAGCTTTTTGTTTGGGAGTACATACGGTGGTTTTCGTCGGATTTTATCGGGTCCCAATAAGCTTCGCAAAAGAGTTTATTTCCACGTGCCATTAAAACAGAGTGCATAGGGATATTATGTTTTTTGAGAGCGTTTAGCATTTCTATAATTTTTGCAGAATCAATTCCTACACTTTCGGGTGTGGCTTTTTGAAAATACATAGTTTTTCTCCTTTAAAATTTAAAGTATTCCTTAGCGTTGTAGTAGCAAATGCCTTCTACAATGTTTTTAAGTGCATCGTAGTCTTTCGGGTAAAGACCCTTTTCTACCCAATTGCCTAACATATTGCAAAGAATTCTTCTGAAATATTCGTGGCGTGGATAAGAAACAAAGCTGCGCGAGTCGGTAAGCATACCTACAAATTTGCCCAATACACCAAGATTTGCCAAGGCATCCATTTGAGCTTCCATACCGCTTGCGTTATCGTTAAACCACCAACCTGAGCCAAATTGAATCTTAGCTTGTACGGGACCACGTTGGAAGTTACCAAGCATTGTACCTAAAACGTAATTATCCTTAGGGTTAAGGGTGTAAAGAATAGTTTTAGGAAGAATATCATCAGTATCAAGATAATTCATAAATGCTGATAATTTTTCAGCAATACAAAGGTCGTTTATAGAATCAAAGCCTGTGTCGGCACCTAATTTTTGGAACATACGGGTATTGTTGTTTCTAAGCGCGCCAATGTGTAACTGCATTGCCCAGTGAAGTTTTGTATATTCTTTAGCGCAAACTGCAAGCATTGCGGTTTTAAAGGTGTCGATTTCTTCTACGGTTAATTCTTCACCATTAATTTTCTTTTGGAATACTGCTTTTGCGTCACCTACTGCAAAAGGCACGTACTCTAAAGCGTGGTCAGAAAGGCGACAACCGTTTTCATGGAAGAATGCAATACGCTCTACCATCCAAGTGCAAGCCTTTTCAAAGGAATCAATACCGTTGGCCTCTAAATAGGGTAAAAATTCAGGCTTTTCAATGTTTACAAGCTTGTCAGGGCGGAAGGTGGGTAATATTTTAGTTGTGAAGCCTTCTTCTTTTAACTGCTTGTGATATTTTAAATCATCTGCAGGGTCGTCGGTAGTGCAAATAACTTCAACGTTTGATTTTTTAATTAAGTTTTTAGCCGAAAAATCTTCTCTTTTAAGCAGTTCGTTACATTTATCCCAAACTTCTTTAGCATTCTTTTCGCTTAAAGGCTCGTCTATATCAAAGTAACGCTTCAACTCTAAAGCTGTCCAATGATAGAGCGGGTTGCCGATAAGATAAGGCATAACACGGCAGAAGCCTACCCACTTTTCATATCTATCTTTATCACCTGTAATGTATTCTTCATCAATACCAAAACTACGCATTTGGCGCCACTTATAGTGGTCACCGCCTAAGAAGAGGTCGTAAGCATCTGTAAAGCGATAATCTTCAGCTATCATTTTAGGTACTAAATGGCAGTGATAGTCAATAATAGGTAGATTTTCTGCAAAATCGTGATAAAGCTTTTTAGCGGTTTCGTTTGAAAGGTAAAAATCGTTATTAATAATACCCATAAAAATTTCTCCTTATTTGTGGTTTAAAGCACGATACCGTCTTTGAAAATTGAAATTTCACGGTAATCGTGTTGCTCGTTAAGAGTTTCTTTCCCATTTGCTACTTCTATAATATAGTCATTAAGGTTTTGGGTTAAGTTGTCCATTGATACTCCGTCCAAAAGGGGAGAAGCATCAAAATCAATCCAATTAGTCTTTTTTTGTGCCAAATTTTTATTGGTTGAAATTTTAACCGTAGGAACGGGCGCGCCAACGGGAGTGCCACGGCCTGTGGTGAAGAGTATAATGTGCACACCTGCAGCAGTAAGGTTTGTAATTGCTACAATATCGTTACCGGGACCGTTTAAAAGGTTAAGACCGTTTTTTTGTACGGTATCACCATAATCAAGCACGTCTACAACTTCTGATAAACCACCCTTTTGAATACAACCCAGGGATTTTTCTTCTAAGGTTGTAATGCCGCCGGCTTTATTACCTGGGGAAGGATTTTCGTAAATTACTTGATTGTGTTGTGTAAAATAGTCCTTAAAATTGTTGATTAAAGCCACCGTTTTTTGGAACTGTACTTCTGTAGGACAACGTTTCATAAGCAGATGCTCTGCTCCAAACATTTCAGGTACTTCGGTCATAACGCAGCTGCCACCCTTAGATATTAAGCTATCTGAAAAAGAGCCTACCAACGGGTTAGCTGTAATACCGCTTAGACCGTCACTGCCGCCACACTTAAGACCTATTTTAAGTTTACTTACCGGCACCGCTTCGCGCTTGAAGGTGCTGGCGTAAGCCTTTAACTCCTCAATAAGCTTTACACCCTCGGCAATTTCATCCTGAAAATCCTGAGTGTTTAAAAACTTGACGCGGTTAGGATTATATTCGCCTAAAACTTCCTTGAATACATCGATATTATTATTTTCACAACCAAGACCTAATATTAAAACACCACCTGCGTTAGGATGGTTCACAAGACCTTTTAGAATAAGCTGAGTTTTGGTTTGGTCATCGCCTAATTGTGAACAGCCAAACGGGTGCGGAAATGTTAAAGCACCTGTTAAATTTGCAAGTTTTTCGGCGATTTTATTAACACAGCCTACGGTATTAATAATCCAAATATCATTACGAATGCCAACGTCACCGTTTTCTCTGACAAAACCCATAAAGGTTTCATCAGAGTTAATTTTTTCGGTTGGGGTGTAGTCGGGCTCGTACACATATTCAATATTGCTGCTAAGGTTTGTTTTAACGTTATGAGAATGAACGTGCTCGCCCTTTTTAATATCAGCTACGGCATGACCTATAGGGTTACCGTATTTAATAATGTTTTCGCCTTTTTTAATATCGCGAAGCGCATATTTATGTCCGTCGGATAAATTAACTTCAACATTGTCAAGCTTGTGTATTATCATTAGTTCATCTTCTCCATAATATCTTCAGCTAAGAAGGATAAATCAGTGTCCCAAAGCTCGGTATTAGCTAAAATTTCTTTAACAGATGCGTTTTTCATAAATTCGCAAACTGCGGGGTCGTCATTAGTCATATCGGTTTTATAAAACTTTATAAGCTTTGCAAATGAAGTTAAAAGATATTCGGGCTTTTTGCCTTCACGCTTAATATATTCAAGCAATGACGGTAAAACGCGAACCTTAAATTTGCTAACGCTGTTAAGTGAAATTGAAGCGCAAAGATGCTTTATAAACGGGTTGCGGAAGCGCTCAAAAACGTTGTCGGCATAGTCGATAAGCTCTTCTTTAGGCAAATCAAGTGTAGGGATAATTTCGTCATAAACGCATTTTTTAACGAAAGCCGACATATTTTCATCATCCATACAGTCGCCTACGGTTTCAATATTTTCGAGCATAGCGTAAGGAATCATAGACGTATGCGCGCCGTTTAAAATGCGTACTTTACGTGTTCTGTAACGTTCAAG
>JBGVDY010000254.1:0-6189 GCA_045119585.1 Acutalibacteraceae bacterium
CGGCGGTTAAAGCCATATCATCGTTTTGTGCTATTGCCGCTTCAACGCCACGGCCTAAATTGCCGTAGCCTAAAATTGCTATTTTCATTGTGAGTTGCTCCTTTATGGATTAAAATTATGTCAGTTATATGTTTTAGAAAGTTTTTTAGCAGAAGATACAGTATATTCAATTACATTGGGTATTGTTTCGCCGTCGATTTGCAAAAACGCATATTTAGATAGCTTTACCGAAAATTCGTGCCCTTTAATTACGTTAATCATGCTTTTAAGCTTTGTGTGCTTACCTTTCATTATAAGCAAAAATGCAGTTACAATTTTAAAAAAGTTTTTACTGTGCATTGCCACAAGCGAAAGGCTATTGTCACTATTCAGGCGGTCTTGGTCGGGCGCTGCCATAAATCCGCCGCCGAAAAATCTTCCGTTCATTGTAGGCACCAACCAAGTGTTTTTAAAGGTATATTCTTTGCCGTCGGCTACGACATAAGCATCACACGGTTTGTAAGCATAAAGTAAAGCCTTTATTGCGGCTACAAGATAATTTCCACGTCTTTTAGAGATTTTTCTAAGCCGTTCAACCTCTGCACAACAGTAGCCATCCATACCTGAACCGACACAGTTTATAAATTTATATGTGTTACCATTAATATTGGCAGTGGGAAGATTTTTTATGTACTTATTTATTAGTATTGGCTTACTGCGCTTTTTGCATCCTATATCTCGCACAAAATCGTTACCGCTACCTGAAGCGTAGAAATAAAAGTTTCGTGAATCAACATCGTCTATTTGATTGATAAAGTAATTTAAAGTGCCGTCACCACCGGTTAGAATAACGTTTGTTTCTTTGGGCAAAGAGTTTATTACTTCATTAAGAGAGGTGCCTGATAAAATATCGTAATAAGAATAGGTGTTATCTCCCATAAGCGTTTCAATTTCTTTGGCAATTTTAAGACCATTGCCTCCACACGAGTGTGGATTATAAAAAATCGCGTATTCCATATAAACCTCCGCTTAATAATGGTTATAGTTATATTTATTTTAAATCTTTTGCCTTAATTTGTCAACAAAAGAAAACACGCCGTCTAATATAAGATGGCGTGTTTTTTGCCCCTAAACGAATTATTCCGAGGGCTTTATTCAAAAAATTTAAGAAGAGAAACACTTTTCCCATTTTCAAAAGCTTCAACGTGAAGGTGCTGTTGGTCGGAGCATTCACAGGGTACAGTACTTACTGAACCGATAGTATCGCCCATTTTTACTGCGGTATCTTTTTCGGCGGTGATGTTTTTAAGCCCGCAGTATTTAACAACGAGTCCGTCACCGTGGTCAATGGTTACCGTTTTACCATAATCAGCAGTTTCGCTAATGTCTTGTATTTTACCGTCGGTCATAGCACTTACAAGGGTACCTTCGCTACAAGCAATATCAATTCCTGCGTGAATGCGCATATCGCTAAAGGTTGCCGAATGCTGTAAGGTATCAATGCTAAAATCCTTTAAAATCTCGCCGTTTACAGGCATACAGTATGCTTTTGGCTTTTTAACAGGCTGCGGTTTAGATGTGTACTCTTCGTTTTTTACTTCTTCATCTGTTGGGTCTGCGGGAATTTCCTGCTCTATACTTTCAGTATATGAAGGGTCGGTACTGTTATATTCGCTTGAAGCAATAGGCGGTTTACCGTTTTGAGATTCTGCTTCCATAATATCGTTGTTATCAAGTCTTGAAAAAGCAAACCAAGCGGCTATACCGATTAAAAAAAGACATAGCGCGATTGTAATATAAAAAGCAGAATTCCCTTTTTTCTTTTGGGAGTATTGCGTATATTTCATAAAATCAATCCTTTCAGTTTTATTATTGACTAAAGAAGTGATTTATATTCTTTAAAAATTTTTTTAAATTTGTTAATAAATAAGACATATTTTTTTAGTATCTTATACTTGTACAAAGGGACGCCGCAATCCTTTTTGTACTTTTAAAACGTTTTGTTTTAAAATTTTTTCTCCCCTTAAAATGAAAAGAAGCCGTTTGTACGGCTTCTTTTCATTTTGCGTATATAATCAATTTTTAATTATCTGTTATTGTTATTGTTTTTGTTTTCGCTCTTGTTCTGGTTGTTTTTGTTTTTGTTTTGGTTGTTCTTATTTTGGTCGTTTTTGTTTTGGTTATTTTTGTTGTTATAATCTTTATTGAAGTTTTCCATTAGTATTCACCCCGCTTTCACGTTTATTATTTGTGAAAACGGGGGGTTTATACTAAATATTAAATAGTTTGCTTGCATTATAGTGGGAAATTTCCAAAATTTCGGATAAAGATTTACCTTTTATTTCCGCAATTTTTTGAGCGGTTAAATAAATCATTTCCGAATGATTGGTTTTTCCTCTATAGGGAACAGGGGTAAGATAAGGCGCATCGGTTTCAAGTAAAAGGCGGTCAAGCGGTAGCATTTTTACAACGTCGGGTAATTTTTTGGCGTTGTTAAAGGTTATAACACCGCCAATACCTAAATACATACCAAGCTTTAAAACTTCTTCCGCCATTTCTACACTGCCTGAAAAGCTATGCACAACGCCTTTTGGTTTATATTGTTTTAATATTTCCAAGGTGTCGCCGTGTGCTTCGCGGTCGTGAACGATTATTGGAAGCGAAAGCTCATCTGCTAACAGAATTTGTTCTACAAAAAGCTTGTGCTGTTCTTCTTTTTTATCGGGCTCCCAGTAATAGTCAAGCCCAATTTCGCCTATTGCTACGCATTTTTTATGCTTTGCAAACTCTCTAATTTCTTCTATTGTTGTATCACAACCAACGTTACAAGGATGAATTCCAACCGCAGAAAAAACGTAGGGAAATTTATCAGCAATAGATAGGCATTTTATATTAGTTTCTCTGTCACAGCCGCAATTTATGATTTTATCTACGCCCATTGCATTTATTTTAGGTAAAAGCGTGTCTAGAATACCGTCAAATCGCTCGTCGTCATAATGGGCGTGAGAATCAAAAATCAATCCGTTGCCGCTTGTTTTTAAGTTAGAAAATTCCATTATCTTATCTTGCTTCCTGCAGGTACGTCGTCTATGAAGATAACCTTAACGTCATCTTCGCCACAGTCGGCAGCTAAAATCATACCTTGGGATTCAATGCCGCAAAGCTTAGCAGGTTTAAGGTTAGAAACCAAAATTACGGTACGGTTTACAAGCTCTTCAGGGGTATAGAATTTAGCAATTCCCGATGCTACGGTACGTTCACCCTTGCCGTCGCTCAAGGTAAGCTTTAAAAGTTTTTTAGCCTTAGGAACACTTTCACAAGCAGTAATTTTAGCGGCAGTAAGCTCTACCTTGCAGAAATCTTCAATACCAATTTGTGCAATTGTTGCAACGTTTTCTGCCTTTTCTTTTTCCGCCTGTTTTTTAGCCTCTTCTTCTGCGATTTCGGCTAAAACCTTTTCGGTATCAATACGCGCGAAAAGGGGAGTAGCGGTACCTACCGTAAAGGAATCGGTTATGCCAAATTCTAGCGCAGTGTTAGTATTATTAAGCTGTGCTTTAATTTTATCACAACTTTCGGGGATAACGGGGTAGAGCATAATGCTAAGCATACGGATACATTCAAGTAGGTTATAAAGAACGGTATTAAGGCGTTCTTTATTGTTTTCATCCTTAGCTAATGCCCAAGGCGCAGTTTCATCAATATATTTATTGCAACGCTTTGCAAGTGACATAATACAGTCTACTGCTTCGGCATTGTGGTAGTTGTCCATTAAGCCGCGGTATTTTACAATTACTTCGTTTGCGGTATCAATAAGTTCTTTGTCAAAATCGTCAAAAATTTTGCCTTTAGTAACAGTACCTTCAAAGTATTTATTAGTCATTGCTACAGAGCGATTCACAAGATTACCTAAAGTGTTAGCAAGGTCGGCATTGTATTTTGCAATAAAGCTTTCGTAGGTAATAGTGCCGTCCTGAGTAAATGGAATTTCGGATAAAAGGTAGTATCTTACCGCATCAATACCAAAACGGTTTGCCAAATTGTCGGCATAAATAACGTTACCCTTAGATTTGCTCATTTTATCTTCGCCTACAAGTACCCACGGATGACCTAAAACTTGCTTAGGAAGAGGAAGGCCTAAAGCCATAAGAATAATTGGCCAGTAAATTGTATGGAAACGTACAATATCCTTACCTATAACGTGCAAATCTGCCGGCCATAATTTATCAAATTGTTCTGTAGAACCTTCCGGATTATAGCCTATACCTGTAATATAGTTTGATAAAGCGTCAAGCCATACATATGTTACGTGCTTCTTATCAAATTCAACCGGAATACCCCATGTGAAAGAAGAACGTGATACGCAAAGATCGGAAAGTCCCGGTTTTAAGAAGTTATTTATCATTTCGTTCTTGCGGGATTCAGGTTTAATAAAATCGGGGTTTTGCTCATAATATTCGAGTAATTTGTCTTGATATTTGCTAAGCTTTAAGAAGTAAGCTTCTTCCTTAGAATCTATAACGTCTCTGCCACAGTCGGGGCATTTGCCATCTACTAATTGTGAAGGGGTAAAGAAAGATTCACAAGGAACACAGTATTTACCTTCATAGTGACCTTTATAAATATCACCCTGTTCATAAAGCTTTGTAAAAATCTTTTGAACTGCAGCTTCGTGGTCCTGGTCTGTAGTTCTTATAAATTTATCAAAATCAGTGTTAAGGCTATCCCAAACGGCTTTAATAACAGCGGCGGCGTTATCTACGTATTCTTTTGGGGTAATACCTGCTTCTTTAGCTTTTTCTTCAATTTTTTGGCCGTGCTCATCAGAGCCTGTCATTAGAAATACATCAAAACCTTGTTGCTTTTTATAGCGAGCAATCATATCGGCAAGTACAATGTCATAAGCATTTCCGATATGCGGTTTACTTGAAGCATAAGCTATAGCGGTTGTAATATAGAATTTTTTATTTTCTGGCATAAAGGACACTCCTTTGGTTAGTTATGGAAAATTTAAAATAGTTTATGGTTTTTCGAATAAATATGCTATGTATGATACGATAGTACAAATAAGCGAATATAAAAGAATTGTGTTGCCGCCTACTATCGTGCCTGAACCTGCAAATGATGAATAGGCAAAGAACATAATGCCAAACACTGCAGATATAATATAAAGAACGGTTAAAAGGGTGTTAGAACGCTTGATTTTTGAAGCACAGTTCATAATGCGAGCTATGGATAGATTTCCATTACGGAAAACAGCAGGCGCTGAAAAGCTTTCTTTCTTGATAGCGGTATTTTTATACATATGATAGCCTGCATTGGTCATTATCATAACCGAATCGCTATAAAGACCCAAATAGTCACAAATCATTTCTTCGTTAATATTAGGGTCGGTATTATTTACAAGTAAGGTGACACCTGCTTTTGATAGACGGCGTAGTTCGTATGAAACATCAGGGTCGACCGAGTACTGTACAACAAGTAAAGCACAAACCTTATCGGTGCTTGCAACATAAACGGGGAAGTAGCCACTACGCAAAATTTTGCGGTCAACTTCAATATCCGGCACATCAATGCCGTGAGCTTGCATTAAGGTACGGTTGCCAATAAACAACAGTTCATCATCAACCCAACCTGAAATTCCCATTCGTTCTTCGTATTTAATAGTATCCGAATCGGGAAGAGAATCAATATTGCTTTCACCCGCAATAGATTTAAAAATATTTGCTAGTGGACTATTTAAACTTTGGGTTAAAGAAGCAGCGCGTAAAAGTGTTTTATCTAAATTGTTTTCGGATAAAACCTTCATTTGATGCATTGTTACGGTACCGCTTGGGAAAATATCTATTGAATTTAGCATTAAGCCGTTAGCCATCTCAATATGTGCGGCTGCTGCCTGACCTGCTATCATCCCACCTTTTTTATTAAGCTTTTTAGCGGCGGCATAAAGCGGAAAGTGGTTTATAAAGAAAACTGACGGAAGTGATGCGAAGCACAAAACACAAGCGGCGGCATAAAAACCGAAAACTACGCCATCGTAATAATTTGCAGCTGCAAAAGCCGAAGCAGCGGCAACTATAAGTGAAAGTATAGTAATAATAGGCATTTTTCCGTTCAAGAAATCGCCGTAAGAAGAATATTTAATAAAATCACTTACGCGGTCACATTCTTGTACGGTGGCTATAAGAGCATCACCTTCAATATGGTTTT
>JBGVDY010000255.1:0-9467 GCA_045119585.1 Acutalibacteraceae bacterium
TTTAAGCGGTGTATTATTTGCCGTAGCGTTTTTCTTCTTTTTATTTCATGTTGGATATGCTTTTAAAGAAACGTTTAGAAAAAGCGAATGCGGTAATCCACCAAAGAACATATTTAAAACAATTTTTCTATTTATTGTGACATTTGGTATTTACGGCATTGTGGTTATGGCGTCACTTTCGAAGGATGTTAATAAAGCAATAACGCCTTATGACAATAAAAAGACAATGAACTTTTGCTTACTCTTTTTCTTGGTAGGCTGGTTGACTTTAGGTATAGGGTATATTGTGTGGTATTATAAACTTACAAAAAGGATTGCAAATGAGCTTATAAGACGTAATATTGATTACCTTTTTACTAAGGGTGATTTTTGGCTTTGGAACGTATTTGGTTTAATGGTGCTTATAGGACCAATTATTTATTTACATAAGCTTTTTACTGCTGTTAATTTAATTAATATTGATGAAAAATAAAATTTTCGGGATACTTTGCAGTATCCCGTTTTTTTATGGCTATTGATAACAGGTTTAGTATTGAAATAAGAACACATTTACTGTATAATGTGATTAGTGAATTTTACGTATTTTGAATATGGTGTATAAGGAGATGCTTTTTGTGCAAAAAAAGTTATTTAAACTTACCTCTTTGATACTTGTTTTAGTAATGATTATAACCACATTTTCTACGGTTGTTTATGCCGAAAAAGATAGTAAATCCGGCGTAATAACCCTTGAGAATGTTGTTAACCCGTTAACCGAATTGAAAGAAAATAAAATTGCAAGTTTTTCTATTGATTCACAGAAGTATTATGCTTCACCGAAAGCTAACTATGATAATTATACCGGTGATGTAGAAAAAATAGTTAAAGATATACGCGCGGCTATGGTTGCACGTGAGTCTAACCTCGATGTGTATTACAAAACCACCGATATAAATGTCAAGAATAATATTAATGCGTTATTCCAAGGTTGGATTGAAAAGGTTTTCGATGAAACTGATAATCCGGACGAGGGCGACTATCTTCGTTGGGTTTACGAGCATATTGGTACGGTGGATGATATAGTTGATTATTATTTTGATGGTAAGAATTATTATTATTTTCATTTTCCACTGGAATTCACCTATTACACTACTCGCGCGCAGGAAAATGCAGTAGATGAGAGAATCGATGAAGTAATAGAGGATTTCAATTTTGATGCATTTACTACCCAAAGACAAAAAATCGATACTATTTATAATTTTATAACCGATAACGTTACCTATGATTACAAAAACCTTGAGGTAGAATCATACAAATTAAAATACACAGCCTATGCCGCTTTAATAAACGGCACTTCGGTATGTCAGGGTTATGCTTTATTGTTTTATCGTTTGGCGCGTGAATGCGGACTTAAAACAAGGGTTGTTACCGGTAAAAGCCGTAATCAAAACCACGCATGGAATATAGTCGAAATAGGTTCTAACTATTACTATTTGGATTCAACCTGGGATGCCGGTGTAGAAGAAACAAGTTATGAGTACTATTTGAAAGGAAGCGATAGTTTCGTTCCTAGTCATATTCCTGATAGGGATTATACAACTTCGGACTTTAAGCAGAAATATCCTATTTCTGAAAGCGATATGGATCTTACCGAAGAAGGTGAGCATGAAAATTTCATTTATACAATAAATATGAGTAAGGTTTATATAGATTCTTATAAAGGCAACGATGCCAATGTTTTAGTACCAGCACAAATAAAAGGATATCCTGTATATTCTGTAGGTAGTGGTGCATTTGTGGATAAAGATAATATTCAAACAATTGTCTTTTCTGAAGGTATTAAGGAAATTGATGCTAACTTAATTCAAAATTGCGATAATTTGATGAGCGTTATTATACCTGAGTCGGTTACTGCAATTGGCAATACATTGGTTGATAGCCATAATACATATACTGTTTACGGTGAAGAAGACAGTAAAGCGGAAAAATACGCTACTGAAAATAACATCAAATTAAAAGATATTGATGATTTTTTGTGTGTGCTCGGCCATAATGTGCAAATTCAGAATATAGATGATTATACTTACCATAATGTGTGTAGTATTTGTGGTGACTGTGCTAAGACTTTATATTCTAACACGGTTGAAACTTTAGCGGCATTGGCTAAGGTTGAGTACAAGTATTATTTGTATACCGGAAATCAAATTGAACCAAAAATTGCGGTGTTTAAAGACGCTAATGGTAATTCTCTTGTCGAAGGAACCGACTATATAATATTAGGCTATCATAACAACGTGGATGCCGGCATTGGGTATATAGAAATTCAAGGTATGGGTGAATATACAGGAAAGGGAAAAATTCCTTTTGAAATTAAATCGCTTCATATCTCTCAAAAGCAAATTGGTATAGAGTATTTATCTACTGATTATAATGGACGCGCCAAATGCCCATATATATTGATAGAAGGCCTTGAAGAAAATAAAGATTTTAAAGTAGAGTACAGCAATAATATATATCCCGGTACCGCAAAGGCAAAAATAATAGCTTGGGGCAATTATGCCGGTGAGCTTGTTATAGATTATGAGATAAAATTGTCCGCTACTAATAGTGTGACGACATCACTTTACGGTTATAATGATGTGCGACTATCATGGAATAAGGTTTCGGGTGCTAAAGGCTATTTTGTTTATTACAAAAAGGCTTCATCTAAATCTTATACCTATAAAGGTAGCACAACCTCGCTTTCTTACAATTTTGCAAACCTTACAAGCGGCACTAAATATGACTTTAAGGTTGTAGCGTATTATCTTGTTGGTAATACTAAAAAGGCATCCGCTTATTATAAAACTACAAGTGCTACTACTTTGAGTGATTTGAAAGCGCCATCTAAGGTTACTACCGAACTTTACGGTTATGACGATGTAAAGGTGACTTGGAAAAAAGTATCGAACGCTAAGGGATACTACGTATATTATAAAAAATCCTCTGCCAAATCTTATAGTTATGCAGGCAAAACAACCTCGACTTCATTAAAAAAATCAAATCTTTCTGACGGTGTGAAATACACGTTCAAGGTTGTACCATACGGTATTTCAAACGGTAAGATTATACTTGATGACAGTTATAAGACCGCTTCGGTTACCACGTTAAAAAAGGTTGCAACACCTAATATTAAGAAATCTTCATCTAAAAAGGTTAAGGTTAGTTGGAGTAATATTAGCGGTGAGAGCGGATATCAAATTTCGCAGTCAACCAGCAAAAGTAAGACAAAAATAGTTTCTACTTATAATACTACTAGTGGCAAAAGCAAAACTATTTCTGCAAAGAAAGGTAAGACCTATTATAAGGTGCGTGCTTTTGTAAAGGTTGGGAAAACTGTTATTTATGGACCTTGGTCTACAGTTAAATCTTATAAACTCAAATAAAAAAATCCCGTTGCTTAGGCAACGGGATTTTACTGTTTTTAATTATTTATGAATTTTTGTGAGTTTTAAAACTCTTACAACAGCAGGGGATAGGACAAGGTTTGTTCCAAGCTCAAAAAGGAAGTTGCCGCCTGCAAGCCCTAAGAACATATAAGCTGCTACGTTGTTGAATCCGGCTGCGGCGCCCCATTCTTTAATGGTTTCTAAGAAGAAAATTTCGCAACCCAGAAGGAATATACCTGTGTTTACAATTGGACAAATAATTGCAGCGGCCATAACCGCTAAATATTGGTTATACTTTGCGAGTGCACTGTAAACTAATCCTGCAATTAAGCCACACAGTGTGCCTTTAACCAAAACTGTGGCAATAGTACCCCAAAAGTTTACGGTTAAAAATGCAGTTGCATCCCCGCTAAGAAGCACAACCACACCGAAAACAAAACCAAGCCATGCGCCGATTTTATAACCGCATGTTGCGGCACCGATTATAATAGGTAAAAGCACAAGCGAGATGGAGAACATCCCAAATCGGATGAATGTACCTAAAAACTGCAGTACAATTACCAGTGCTGTGAATACCGCCCCTAAAACCAAAAGACGGATTTGCTGTTTGCGTGTTTCTGAATTTGACATAAAAATTACCTCCGATACTGCCCAAAACGGTGCAGTTCATATATTTGCAATCCACTAATGTGGTAGCTGCTAATGGTTCTTTTCATAAATTGCACGAAGACCTTCAAGTAAAAGGTTTTCGTTATAGATTATATTGTTTTTGCAGTGGGCAATAATCTCTTTAGAAAGACCGCCTGTTGCAACAACGGTTGGATTTTCGCCTAATTCGTCGGTTATTTTTTCAAGTAAACCATCTATCATAGCAGCAGTACCGAATACGAGACCAGACTGCATACTTTCGGTTGTGTTAGAGCCTATAACCGATTTAGGTGCTTCAATGGGTATAGAAGAAAGCAAGGCTGTATTTTCGGTTAATGCCTTTAACGTAAGACGTACACCTGCAGAAATAACACCTCCTAAAAACGCCCCGTTTTTATCAAGTACGCTTATTGTAGAAGCGGTGCCCATGTCAATTACCACACAAGGCATAGTATAGTTGTCAATAGCACCTACGGCGCCGGCAACAAGGTCGGCACCCAATTGAGCAGGGTTATCTATTTTAATGTTAAGCCCTGTTTTTATACCGGGGCCCAACATTAATGGAACAATTTGACATAACTTTGCTACTGCTTGAGAAATTTGTTTGCCGACAGACGGAACAACAGTTGCAATAATACAGTCTTCAATATCTTGGCTTTTAATATCATATAGTGACAGTATATGTTTAATTTCAATAGCGTATTGGTCATCGGTCTTGCGGGTATCGGTAGCAAGACGGGCGGTAAAGGCTAAAAAGTTAGAATTATATGCGCCTAAAGTAATATTGGTATTGCCTATATCAATAGTAAGTAACACCTTAATCATCCCTTTCCATTACATTATACAGTATTTCTGAAAAAAATCAATATTTTTGTTGACAAACTATCTTTCAATTGATATAATATTAAACGCTAATGGGTTTTTATGCCCTATAGTTCCTTGTTCTACCAAAATGGTGGGACCAATAGTCCAAAAGGAGGTGCAAGTAAATGACCGCAAAGTATGAGGCTGCTATGATTTTCTCCGTTGCAAACGGTGAAGAAGCAACATTAGCTTTAAAAGAAAAGTTTAATGACCTTATTGCTAAAAACGGTACCATTGAAAACGTTGATGATTGGGGTAAGCGCCGCTTGGCATACCTTATCAACGACGAAGCAGAAGGCTACTACGTTTTCTTCAATTTTGAAAGCGATGCTACCTTCCCCGCAGAATTAGAGCGTATTGCTAAAATTACTGACGGCGTACTTCGTTTAATGGTTATCAAAAAATAAGGAGAAACATTATGTTTAACTTAGTTGTTTTAACAGGTCGCTTAACTGCTGACGCTGAACTTAAAACCACTGCGAACGGTATTCCCGTAACTACTTTTTCAATCGCTGTAGAGCGTCGTTATCGCTCAGGCGAAGAACGTCAGGCAGATTTTATTAATATTGTTGCATGGCGTCAAACTGCTGAATTTATTACTAAATACTTCAAAAAAGGCAATATGATTGGTATTGAAGGTTCTATCCAAACTAGAAGATATGAGGACAAGAACGGCAATACACGTACTGCATTTGAAGTTGTTGCAAATAACGTTCAGTTTGTTGAATCTAAGAGAGATTCTGCTCCGTCAATCGCACCTGAGTCTGCTTCCTTCAGCAATGCTGATGTGAATGATTTTGCTGATTTAGGCGATGCTTCTGACGATGATTTACCATTCTAAATTTTAATTTAAGGAGGCTTAACAATGGAAGAGAGAAACGAAAGACCTATGCACAGAAAACCACGCCGTAAGGTTTGCCACTTCTGTGTTGACCGTGTTGAAGCCATTGACTATAAGGATGTAGCTCGTCTTCGCAAGTTCATTTCTGAACGCGCAAAGATTTTACCCCGCCGCGCTACCGGCACCTGCGCTGCTCATCAGCGTGAATTGACAACCGCTATCAAGCGCGCTCGTCAAATTGCTTTATTACCTTATGTTAATGACTAATATGTAAGTTAAAGACTGTGTTCATTGAACACAGTCTTTTTTTTATGAAAAAACATGGTGTTGTAGTTAAAAAATATTGCTATTGATTTAAAAAAGTAGTATAATATATAAGTAAAGTTATATATTTTTTACGGAGGATTGTCCACTATGAAAAATAAACTATATAAACTTCTTGGTGCAGTGCTTTCTATTGTGCTGGTATTGACAACAGTTTTTTGTCTGCCTGCAATAGCTGAAAATGAAGTTATAACTGTTGATTACTATGTAATGAGTACAGGCTTTGACGGAAAAGGCACACCAGGCGATGGTAGAAGTATAAATAAACCGGCAGCTACTGTTGGTGATGTAGTTACTTCTATTAACGAAGATAATCTCGACGAAAATGACATTGCAAATGTATATATTATGCAAAATAGTAGTTATGTTGATGCTACAAGTGGTGAAACTGTTTCGGCTAACAATTTAACTTTAGTGCCGGAACAAGCATATAAAGATGGTAACTATTATAAGCATAATATGACTTCTTGGACAGATAGCGGAGCAACCCCTGCTGAATGGAAATGTAAAATGGTTGTAAAAAGCTATGGAGAAAGTAAAGTATATCTTACAACTTCACATTATGTTGGAAAGAGTTCTAGCTTTTTTATTTCCGGTCCTGTAGAGTTTAAAAACGTAATACTTACTTGTACCAATAGCTACTCTAACAATCCGTTTATAACAAATGGTTATGATGTGGTATTGGGCAATGATACTGATTTGACCAGTATGAATCAGGGATCAGCGACAAGTAGTTTTAAATTGCATGACCCAAATAAAGGTTGTTTTCCAATTTCGCTTTCAGAAACCAATAATGCTAATATTACAAATGTTGTTAATTTAACTTTAAAGAATAAGTATGCATTAGCTTGCAACTCTTCCAGAACAGAGCGATTAGGATTAATGTTAGCTTCAAATGCGGCACGCACTACGGTTTTCAAAGAGGATGTTAACATTACAATTGACAATAGCGAAACTGAGATGCAGTTTGCTTTTGGCGGTAATAATACCGCAGCAAGTGCTGTATTTGAAAAAACCTTAAATATTAACGTAAAAAATGCAACTCGTTTGATTATAAATAACGCTGAAGCTAGTGAATCGAGCGTACATGGAAATATAAATGTTGCAAAAGGCTTGCAAATGATTTATCCTTCAACCGCTACTACCGAACTTAGTTTAAAAAGAAAAGAATTTACTGTTGATGAAGTTTCAGGTACTAGTTTTGTTAATGAATTTGTGGCTAAGGGTGTTGAAAATTATTGGGTAATGGAGAGAGTATCCAATAATGCAGAAGTTATTAGTTTCGCTACTGATGAAAACGGCGATATCATACCCGGTACATTTAATATTAAAGAGGGTTACACTGCGATAGCTACAGATAAATCAAACCTTGCTAAGATCTATGATTCTGAGGATGGTGTGCTTGATTTATCAAAAGTTCCGGGCAACTATTCAGTTACCTTCCAAAAAGATCCTATTACTAAGGATTATTATGTAAGAAGCCCCGGTTATGAAAACCTTAATAACGCAAGTTATAATGCTTCACTAGGCACAGGGGACCAAAGTAAACCTGTTGGCAGTAAAGAAAATCCGGCTGCTACAGTTGCGGCACTTATTTCAATTATTAACGATGATCCTGAAATGACTGCAAGCGATATTGCAAACGTATATATTATGCAACGCAGTGACTGGAATAAGTATGACGGTTCATTAGTGGGTCGTGAACTTGATGCAAACGGAAATACAACCGGAAATGTTTTGGTTCCACATCACGGTATAACAAGCTGGGTGCACGCTACCAGTCAAAGCGCAAATGATACGATGGAAGAGCACAGTTGGAAAATGGTTATAAAGGCAGAGCCAAGTCTTGCAAATGCAGATAGCGGTAAGATTTATCTTGCTTTTAATGACCGACTAGGTGCAAACTTAAGCCTTATTGCAAAAGGCCCTACTGTATTTGAAGATATAGTACTTGTATCAACACGACGGAATTATATGTCTGTTATACCTAACGGTAATGACGTTACTTTTGCAGAATCATGTGTACACGCATCATTCCCTGATGCAATAGATTATAACCTTAACGCTATAGCTGATAGAGTATGGAATGGCACTGTAAAGACTCAAACACATAACCGTTTCCAACTATATAATGGTGAAATTACCGATACGAACGGTGCTACCGTAACTTTTAATCAACCATATACAATTTCAAATTATTTTTATGTTTCAGGTGGCGGTGCATACACTCAAAATGCTACCGTGGACGGTGATATAAATCTTACTTTTAATAATAAAGATATATCAATTGAGAAAATAATTTGGGGTCCTGAAAAGGCGAATAGAACGCATACTTTTTCTAACATAAATATTAATATAAAATCCGCTAAAGAATTAGTTAATGTAATTGGTGCCAATGCCAATGGTCTTGATGCAGTGACAGGCGGTTTACAGGTAATTAAACCACAAGGCTTTACTTACAATATAGAAGACGTTATTAATCAAGTGGATGAATCATCAAATAAATACGGTTTAACAGTACCTACAGATGAAAACGGTAAGTTGAAATATTGGTGTATTGAAAGAGTATCTGATGACGGTGATGCTATCTCCTTTGTTACGGATACAGCCGGTAAAGCTGTTTTAGGTAAATATAAGATAAGTGAAAAATATACTGCTTTTGCTACAGATGCAAACGGTAAAACCTATGAATCTAAGGACGGTTTGCTTGATTTATCAGAAGTACCGGGCGCATATACCGTTACCTTTAAACGCGGTGCAATTAAAAAGGATTATTATGTAAGAAGTCCCGGTTGGGAAGACCTTGACGACGGTGTATACGATAAAGGCTTAGGTACTAAGGAAAGACCTGCTGCTACTGTTAAGGATATTATTGATATAATTAATGCCGATGGTCTTGTTGCAGGCGATACAGCTAACGTATATATTATGAACCATAGCGACGTTGCAAAAACTGAAACAAGATATGATGGCAGTGCAATAGGTATCGACCAAAGGTCAGGTACGAACGTATACTATATTCCATACCACAGTTTAACAAGTTGGCAGCATGTCGCTAAAAATGTAAGTACGGGTGGCAGTGCTCCCGCTTCGCATACATTTAATTTGGTAATTAAATCAGATTCCGAATCGACCGAAGATGTATATCTTGCTTATGCTGATACTATAGGTAATGGTGCGTTGCATTTATCCGGACCTACTGTGTTTGAGAATATAACAATTGTTGGTGTTCGTAGATATTGGAATTCTATATATGCAAACGGTAATGATATTACATTTGGTAAAGATTGTAAATATGCCGGTATATCAGCCAATTATAATGATGACAAATTGACTGAAACAGGAACGGCAACTGAATTAACACAGGTTTGGGATGGCTCTTT
>JBGVDY010000256.1:0-5638 GCA_045119585.1 Acutalibacteraceae bacterium
GAAACAATGCCAAAAGCACCGCTAATTGTTACCGATAGCGTTATTTCAATGGATTTAGCAAAAAAGGCAGCATTTATGTTTGATGTAATAGGCCTTGATGAATATAAATGTTATGCTGAAAATTTTGCCAATGATTTAAGAAATAAAATCAGAGAAAATTTAATTGATTTTTCTACAATGACCGTTTTGGGCGAATGCCAGTCTAGTCAGGCAATGGGACTGTTTTACGGTATTTTTGAACCTGATGAAGAGAAAGCAGCATTTGAAAAATTGCTTGATTTAATTAAAGATGCAGATGACCATATTGATGTTGGTGTACTTGGCGGAAGAGTAATTTTCCACGTTCTTAGTAAATTTGGATATTCTGATTTAGCTTTCAAAATGATTACAAGACCCGATTATCCATCATATGGTAACTGGATTGAAAGAGGCGCTACAACCCTTTGGGAAAACTTTGATCCCGATTTTGTGGATTCTCCAAACCATCATTTCTGGGGAGATATAAGCGCTTGGTTTATTAAGGTTTTAGGTGGAATTAATATTAATCCTACAGGAATGAATCCAAGCGAGTTAGTTATTAACCCACATTTTATTGATGCGCTTGATTTTGTTGAAGCAAGCCATATTTTGCCACAGGGTGAAGTTGCTGTTTTATGGAAGCGTAATCAGGGTTCAATTGAGGTTAAAGTTACTTTGCCTGAAGGCGTTAGTGGTTACTTTGTAGGCGGTGGCAACAAGGTGGCATTAGCTAAAGGTGAGAATAATTTTACTATTGTGCTTTAACCTGTGACTACATATAATAAGAATATATAATTGATAATTTAATCAAGTTTTTGGGAGATAAAATAATGTCATTTAAGTATAAATGGGATATTAATGAATACGATTTTTCGGCTTCTAGCGTAAGCTTCACAGCTGAAGATAAAGCGTTGCAAGGTGTTTTGGAGGATTGCGAAGCACTTTGTAAAGAAAATATAAAAACCTTTGCCGATTATGACGTTTTGATTGAGGGCGCAAAATATAACGGTGTTTGGCTTGAAACTCAGCCTTTAGGAGGCGAAATGTACGCTAAACGCAGTATAGAAACTGCCTTGGCTAATATTCTTATATTCTTCAGATATCAGCGTCGTGACGGTAAAATTCCCGGTATGATTTCTTATAGAGATCCTTGGTCGGGTTTGGTGGCGCATTACGACTGGATGCAGGGTTGTTTTTTACCCTATCCCGCGCTTAAGCTATATTACCTTATAGGCGAGGATAAGGATTATTTGAATATGCTTTATAACGCTCTTAAGGATTTTGACGGTTATCTCTGGGCTTATCGTGACAGTACTGGAAACGGTTGCTTGGAAAACTGGTGCATTTGGGACGTTGGCGAAGATAATTGCACACCTTATATGTTTAACGGACTTACTATGCCTGATCACGGCCCGTGGGGCAAGTCAACTCCACCAACCGATTATATGAATATGCCCTATAAATCACCTCAATATATGGGTTATTCCTATGCTTGCCGTAAGGTTTTAGCTGAAATTTCAAAAATTTTGGAAAATGGTATGGCTGACGAATGGGAAGAAGGCGCAAAGTTTGTTCAAACACGCGCTAAGGAAGTTTTATG
Source organism: Acutalibacteraceae bacterium (assembly GCA_045119585.1). Lineage (GTDB taxonomy): Bacteria > Bacillota > Clostridia > Oscillospirales > Acutalibacteraceae > UBA737. Next base: position 1,619 of record JBGVDY010000256.1, read on the forward strand.
GGATAAGGAAAAACACGCTTTTTATCTTCGTGATAAAAACGATGAAGTTATTCCTGCTTTAACACAAGAAAATATTAAGTGTATGTATAGTGGTCTTATGACACAGGAAATGGCTGATCAGTTCGTTCATGAGCACCTTTTAAATCCTGAAGAATTTTGGACACCATATCCCGTTCCTGCAATTGCAGCAAACGACCCTTATTTCCACGTAAATCAAGAGTATTCAAATTGTGCAGAAAAGCTTGCACAGTTGGAATCAGAAGCACACGGTATTGATGATAATTCTTGGTCAGGTCCGATAAACGGTCTTGTATGGCAAAGATGTATAGAAGCGCTTATCAATTACGGATATCATACCGAAGTGGTTATGATAGGTAAAAAGCTTTTGTCTATTCTTAAAAAGCATCGCAAGTACGTTCAAAATTATAATCCGTTTACCGGAAATCCTGCAAACGGTATGGATGGCTATGGCCCCACTATGCTTTCTGCACTTGAATATATAAGTATGCTTTGCGGTGTTAACATAAGCTATAAAAAGGTTAGTTGGAGCGCTGCTACCGAAATGGGCGCTTTCACATACGTACAAAACATGTACGGTAAGGAATATAAGCTTGTGTCTGACGGTAAGGAAGTAACAGCTTACATTGATTCAAAGCAAATCTTTACAGCTACTGTTGGCGCAAGGATTGTTACAGATTTAGATGGAAAGTTGTTATCAGTTTGGGGAATTGCCGAAAATGGCGTTGATTTCAGTATTGCTTACGAAGGTGAAAATATAGAAAAACATCTTTCAGCTAATGATTGTATAAAGGAGTTTTAATATGTCAAATTTAGGTTATTTTAACAACGAAAAAAAAGAATATACTATTACCGAGATGCGTCCGCGCAGACCGCTTAAAAACTTTCTTTGGAACGAGCAGTTTATTTTAATTCTTGACCATTTCGGATTTGGAGAAAGCTTCAGATACATAACTCCCGAAGAACGCAGATTTGTAGTTAAAGATGGTGATGCGGGACGTTTGATTTATGTAAAAGACCGTGAAAGCGGAGAAATTTACGATGCTAACCGCAATTATTTAAATAAACCGTTTGATAAATACGAATGCAATGTTGGTATAGGATATCAACAAATTGTAAGTGAGTATAAAGGGGTAGAGGTTAAGTTTACCCTTACAGTTCCTAAAGAAGGCTTTGCAGAGCTTTGGAAAATTGAGGTAAAGAACAACACCGATTTTGTAAAAAAATTGGATTTAGTTCCTTACTGCCGTCCTGACGTTAACGTGACAAGTCATTTGGCATACGGTCGCGCTGATTATAATGAAGAGCTTGACGGTCTCTATTTCTGCCACGATGCATATAATATTACTCATAATTTCGTTAGTATGTATATGAAGGCTTCAATGTCGCCTGATTCATACGATGTAAGCGATATTAATTTTAAAGGTGTATATAATCTACCCTCTGAACCGCAGGCACTTTATAATGAAAAGCTTTCGAATAAGGGCTCTTCATTTGACGCTGTATATTGCGGTGCTATGCAATTTAAGTTGGACTTAAATGCTAAAGAAGAAAAAACTTTATACGTGGCTTTGGGTGTGGCTACCGATTTACAAGACGCTAAAACTTCTTGTGATAAGTATTTAGAGAAAGGCTTCTTTGAAGAATCAATTGCAACGGTTAAAAAAGACGCCGATGAAATGGATTCACTCTACGTTTTAGATTCACCTGATGAATACTTTAACACAATGGTTAATATTTGGCTAAAAAGACAAATTTCATTGGGTAAAACATGGGGTCGTGTTTATAATAAGGGCTTCCGTGATATTATGCAGGATACCGCAGGTCTTGCTGCTTTTGACGGTAAATATGCAAGAGAAAAGATTATGGTTTGTTTAGCTACACAACGCCCTAACGGTAATCCTATGCGTTCGTTTGCGCCTATTGACCGTGACCCATATTACGATGGTGCTGTTTGGACTCCCGAAACTATTTTGGCATATCTTAATGAAACCGGTGATTTAACCATTTTGGATGAAGACGTGCCTTATTTTGAAAGTGATGACCACGGTACTGTATTTGAACATATGTATCGCGGACTTCGTTTCTTGTTAGATAATCGCGGTGCTCGCAATATGGTACTATGGGGCGGTGGCGACTGGAACGATTCTATTAATAATACCGGTAATCAGCTCAAAGGCGAAAGCGCTTGGCTTAGTATAGCTACTGTTAAAGCAATTAAGGAATTCTGCCGCATTTGCGAAATTATAGGCGGTAAGGATGACCTTATTGCTAAGCTTATGGAAGAACGTGAAGTTCTTAAAAATGCTATTTTAGAAAATGCCTTCGAAGGTGACCAGTTTATCTATGGTATTAACGACTGGGATGAAAAGGTTGGTTCACACGAAAGTTATCAGGGTAAAACGTATCTTAATGCTCAATCTTGGGCAGTGCTTGCAGAAATGCTTGATGAAGACGGCTTAAATAAAATTATGCAAACGGTAGAAGATAAGCTTAAGTGTGACTTTGGTTATGTACAATGTACACCAGCTTACAGTGAAAGCGATTTACATATTGGTAGAATGGCTTACTTTATTCCCGGCGGATACGAAAACGGCTCGGTTTATAATCACGGTGTTGCTTTCAAAATTGCTGCCGATTGCAAGCTTGGTAAGGCTGATACCGCTTATGAAAGCTTAATGATGATGCGTTATGATAATCCTAAGAACGCTGATTCGGGTGTTGAACCTTACGTAGTAACAAATATGTACTTTGGTCCACAAGAAAAATATCGTCCCGGCTTCTCATTTTATGCTTGGTTTACAGGCGCTGCAGGTTGGGTATACCGCGACATTACTGAGTTTATACTCGGTGTAAAGGGTGAATACACAGGTCTTCAAATTAATCCTTGTATACCATCTGTTTGGAACGAAGTTTCAGTTTCACGTGTTTACAGAGGCGCTAGATACAATATTTCGTTTAAGAGAACGGGAACCTATAAACTTATAGTGGATGGAAAAGAAATTGAAGGCAATATTGCCCCAATTTTCGAAATCGGAACAGAGCACGAAGTTATTTGTGAATTCTAATATTTATATAAAACGACATCTTAATTTTGAGATGTCGTTTTACTTTTATAAACTTTGATATTATTTGTGCGCTGAAAAAGGTTATAATTCGGTTGTAGAAAACGAATATGGTGAAATCGAGTTAACGTTCATAAAAACATTTAAAAAGGCACAGGGTCTATTTTAGGTGTTAATAAAGCTATACCAAAAGAAGAATATAAAATTAGTTCATAGAAAAATCTATTCGTTCCTTTGTTTACTTATTAAAATTTTTGTGGTATACTATATTTGTAAAAATTTGTATTTACGAGGTGAGAACGTGGATAAGTTTGTTTTACATTCAAAATATAAGCCTACAGGTGACCAACCGCAAGCGATTGCCGAATTGGTTGATGGTATAAATAATGGTGATAAAGAGCAGGTTTTGCTGGGTGTTACCGGCTCGGGTAAGACATTTACAATGGCAAATATTATTGAAAAAGTAAACCGTCCTACGCTCGTTCTCGCTCATAATAAAACCCTCACCGCACAACTTTGCAGTGAATCCCGCGAATTCTTCCCTGAGAATGCTGTGGAATATTTTGTATCCTAACATAAAATTCGACCTAAAAACCGTGATAAAATGCGCTTTTTAGGAACTTTTTAACACAAGATAACACGTAATAACACACCATAACACACATATTTTTGTGATCCAAATTCGTGTAATATGAACTTAGGTTGTTTTTATTTGATGGCGAGAGAAAAGAATTCGAATAAATGCTTTTAGGATATGTAAAGTTCTTATTTACTTTTTAAACAAACGTGTTATAATATATTTGTTAAAATATAATCAGGAGAGGACATAAATGGAAAAATCACTAATCGTTAAAAATTGTGTGAAAAAATTATGTTTTAAAAAAGTAGTAATCATATTACTGCTTTTGTCGATACTATTAAATAATATAACATTATT
>JBGVDY010000257.1:0-9519 GCA_045119585.1 Acutalibacteraceae bacterium
CCTCACGCGATACCATTAACGGCAAAATGACCGAGATACTTGACTCGGCCACCGACCAATGGGGCATTAAGGTAAACCGTGTTGAGCTTAAGAACATTATTCCGCCTACCGAAATTCAAAACGCAATGGAAAAACAAATGAAGGCTGAACGTGACCGCCGTGAAACCTTGCTTGAAGCCGAAGGTCACAAGGCTGCAGTTATTACTCGCGCCGAAGGTGACAAAAGAGCTATGATTTTAGCCGCTGAAGGTGAACGTGATGCCCGTATAGCACGCGCCGAAGGTGAAGCAAAGGCTATTTTACTTTCTAAGCAAGCCGAAGCCGACGGTCTTAGAGCACTTAAAGAAGCCGGCGCCGACCTTAGCGTTTTAGAGCTTAAAAAATACGAAGCATTAATTGCTATGTCTAACGGTACTGCTTCAAAAATTATTGTTCCTACCGATGCGGTTGATATGACCAAAGCAAACGTACTCTTTAGCGAAACAAGCGGTCTTGGCGATGTTACAAAATCTGCGCCCAAAAAAGCCGAACCCAAAAAAGCCGACGCTTGCTGCGAATAATAAAGATGGACGTGCAATGCACGCCCCTACAATATGAATAATAAATCAAAAAAACCGACTCTCAAAAAAGAGTCGGTTTTTTCTTATAATTATCTTTCAATTTTTGCTTCGCCGGTTTCAACCGTTTTTGCGGTAATGGTAATTTTCTTAATTGTTGAATCAGACGGAGTTTCAAACATCAAAGGTTGAAGCACGCCTTCAATAATTGAACGAAGCCCGCGAGCCCCCGTTTTACGTTCAACCGTTAATTCGGCAATTTTTTCAAGCGCCTTTTTATCAAACTTTAACTCTACACCGTCAAGCGCGAAAAGTGTTTCGTACTGCTTTATAATAGAATTTTTAGGTTCTACCATAATACGTACCAAGGTTTCCTTATCCATACCTTCAAGTGCAGTGATAACAGGCATACGTCCAACAAGCTCGGGTATAATGCCAAACTTCACCAAATCCTGATGAGTAGCCATTGTATTAAGCGCTTCACTTTCACGACTTTTGGGCGACTTTACGTCGGCACCAAAGCCTAAGCTGCTACCGCCTATACGGCGTTCAATAACCTTTTCTATTCCATCAAACGCGCCTGCGCAAATGAACAAAATATTAGTGGTATCAATTTGTATAAACTCTTGTTGCGGATGCTTTCTTCCACCCTGTGGCGGAACGTTGGCAACTGTGCCTTCCAAGATTTTCAAAAGTGCCTGTTGTACACCTTCACCGCTTACGTCACGGGTTATGGATGCATTTTCGCTCTTGCGGGCGATTTTATCAATCTCATCTACATATATAATACCGCGCTCGGCCTTTTCAATATCATAGTCAGCCGCTTGAATAAGGCGAAGAAGTATATTTTCAACGTCTTCACCAACATAACCTGCTTCGGTAAGGGTTGTAGCATCGGTTATAGCAATCGGAACGTCTAAGGTTTTTGCCAAGGTTTGCGCAAGCAATGTTTTACCAACACCCGTAGGACCAAGCATAAGCACGTTACTTTTGCCAAGCTCTACATCGATTTTTTCATTTTTGAAAATGCGCTTATAGTGGTTGTAAACCGCTACCGCCAAGGTTTTTTTAGCATCGTCCTGACCGATTACGTACTGGTCAAGCTTTTCCTTAATTTCCTGTGGCTTAGGTAATACAAATTCCTTTTTTGCGGATGCTTTCTTGCGGCTTTTTTGTGGCATTTCATCCTCAAAAAGAAGGCTATTGCAAAACTGAATACAGTTATCACAAATATAAACGCCCGGACCTTCTACAAGACGGGTTACCTCGTCCTGAGATTTGCCGCAAAAGGAACAACAAATTTCCGTTTCGTTTTTATTAGGCATATTTTACCTCTTTGTAATTACTTTATCAATAAGACCATATTCTGCAGCTTCTTCGGCAGTCATAAAGTTATCGCGTTCGGTGTCGCGGGCAATTTCTTCATAAGTTTTGCCTGTGTTTGCTGCCAAGATGCGATTTAATCTTTCACGGGTGTTTTCAATATGCTTTGCAGCAATTAAAATTTCGGTTGCCTGACCCTTTGCACCGCCCAAAGGCTGATGTATCATAATTTCGCTGTTGGGTAATGCGTAACGCTTACCCTTTGCGCCTGCAGACAACAGGAATGCACCCATACTTGCAGCCATACCCATACAAATTGTACTAACGTCGCACTTGATGTACTGCATAGTATCGTAAATAGCCATACCGGCACTTACTGAACCACCGGGGCTATTGATGTAAAAGCTGATATCTTTATCAGGGTCCTGACCTTCAAGATAAAGCATTTGCGCGATAACGATGCTTGCGGTAGTGTCGTTTACTTCTTCGCAAAGCATAATTATACGGTCGTTTAAAAGACGGGAGAAAATATCGTAAGAACGTTCTCCACGGCTTGTTTGTTCTAATACATAAGGTACTAAGCTCATAGTAATTCTCCTTTTTTAATTTAAAATTTTTTCGAAAACAAGTAAAGCAATGGGTGTCGGCACCGTTAGTGCCGGCACCCATATACCGTATTATTAACTAATTCAAAAAATTATAATCAATTATTCTTCTGTCTTTTCTTCGGTTTTCTTTGTAGTCTTCTTTGCAGCGGTTTTCTTCTTAGCAGGAGCTTTCTTTTCAGTTTTAGCTTCTACTTCGGTAATAACAGCATTTTCCTTAACAAAGTCAATAGCCTTACCCACTGCAACGTCCTTAGCAAGTTCTTCAGCAGGGATTGCCTTCTTAACTGCATCAACTTCCATATTGTACTGCTTAGCCATTTCTTCAAAGCGAGCATTTAAGTCTTCTTCAGAAGCTTCAATCTTTTCAAGTTCTACAATCTTTTCAAGTGCTAAGCGGAATTTAACCTGACTTTCAGCTTGAGGACGGAAGGTAGCCTTGAAATCTTCCAAAGAAGTGTTTGAATACTTAAGATAAGTATCAAGGTCTAAGCCTTGCATCTGTAAACGGTAGCCGAATTCTTCAACACTTTGATTTAAACGGCTTTCAAACATAGCTTCAGGAATTTCACCCTTGATGCTATCAACGATTTGTTGAACTAATTCGTTTTCTGCATCTTCTTCAGCAAACTTTGTCTTTTGTTCAAGTGCCTTTGCCTTTAAATCAGCCTTTAATTCGTCAAGAGTATCAAACTCACTTACGTCCTTAGCGAACTCGTCATCAATTTCAGGTAATTCGCGAAGCTTGATTTCGTGTAACTTAATCTTGAATACAGCTTCTTTACCTGCAAGATCTTCTGCGCCGTATTCTTCAGGGAAGGTTACGGTAATTTCAAACTCGTCACCAATATTCTTGCCAACGATTTGTTCTTCAAATCCGGGGATAAATGCGCCTGAGCCAAGCTCTAAGGTGTGACCTTCAGCCTTGCCGCCGTCGAAAGCTACGCCATCTTTAAAGCCTTCAAAGTCGATAACAACAGTGTCGCCCATAGCTGCTGCACGGTCTTCAACTGATACCATACGAGCGTTACGGTCTGCCATAGCTTTAACCTGAGCATCGATTTCGCTATCTTCAACTTTTGCGATAACCTTTTCAGCCTTTAAGCCCTTGTATTCGCCGATTTCAATTTCAGGATAAGTGGTAACTGCAATCTTGAAGTCAACGCCTTCTTCTTTAGAGATAGAAACCATATCGAAATCCATCTTATCGTTGATTACTTTAAGACCGGATTCATTGATTGCTTCTTCTACAGCATCGGGATAAAGGATGTTAAGAGCATCTTCGAAGAAAGCTTCTTCGCCGTACATCTTAACTACCATAGCATAAGGTGCTTTACCCTTTCTGAAACCGGGAAGCTGAATCTTATCTTTCTGTTGGTCGTAAGCCTTTTTAATTGCTTCGCCGAATTTTTGGGCATCAATAGTAATTTCAAGCTCGTATCTATTAGTAGCAAGCTTTTTTGTTTCTTTTAAACTCATTGTTATACCTCCGCATAAAATGCTATTTTTTCACTTCAAAATATTATATCATAACTTTTCAAAATTTTCCACTATAATTTTAAAAAACTTTAAATTTGTTAATTTACGCTATAAAACGGGGTGTAAAATCTATACAATCGCAAGATATTAACCTAAAACTTATGCCGTCGTATTCCTTTACGGCGTTATTAAAACCGCTCCCGTGAATATGGCCGTGATAAACCGCTTTAATATTATGCTTTTTTAAAACATTTAGAATTTCGGTGCAAACTTCGGTTCCGTATACTGGCGGATAATGAAGAAACACTAGTATTGGAAGTCCTGTTTTTTCGGCTTCGGAAAGGGACTTTTCAAGTCTTCCTACTTCTCTTAAAATAATTTTATCATCTTCTGCGGCGTCATATAACCATCCGCGCGTGCCCGCAATGGCAAAATTTTCGGCAACAATGGTATTGTTAAAAAGAATCTCGACGTTGGAAAAATTATTTTCTTCTAAAAATGCATTAAGTTTTTTTACGGTTGACCACCATAAATCGTGATTGCCCTTTAAGAGAATTTTTTTGCCGTTAAGCTTTCTTAAAAATTCGAAATCCGCCTTAGTATCTTCAAGTTTTAAAGCCCAAGATAAATCCCCCGGGAGAATAACGGTATCGTCTTCTTTTACTAATCGGTTCCAATTTGCAAAAAGTCTTTCGGTATAATTATCCCAACCGCGAAAAACATCCATAGGCTTATCTGTGCCAAACGACAAATGTAAATCCGAAATGGCAAAAATACTCATTTTCTCCCTCCTTACATATTATAAAACTTTTTACACAAACTAATTTTGACCGCAATTGGTCAGAAAGGATATTTTATTATGGAAAACAATTGTAATTGCGAAACAAATTATTGTATTAGCTGTAATGTAAAAAACTGTGTTTACCACGCCGAAAACGATACCTGCTCTGCCGGTAAAATTCAGGTGGGTAACAGCAGCGCCACAAGTGTTCGTGACACCTGTTGCGACACATTTAAATGTAGATAATCCTTTTGAAAAAGCCACTTATAAAAGTGGCTTTTTTAATATCAATTATGTCGTTTCGAACGAACGTGAGAAATCTTTAGGTAAGACCCTTCGACTACGCTCAGGGTGACAAGTTATTTAAATTCCAAGTGCTTCGTAAACGGCGTCTAACATATCTTCTTTTTCGCGAATATCCTTAAAGCGCACAGTTGCATTCTCAAGTGCGTTAATGGGAGCCGGAATTTCAGTAGAAGTAACCTTTGACAAAATACGAACGGTGTCGAATTCGTTTTCACCCTTTTGATCGCTTACAGCTGTCAAAACGCTATTTGCAAACTTATAGGGTGATGCCGTAGAAGCAATAACCGTCGGTCTGTCATCACCTGTGGCATTTAGATATTGCTCATAAACGTTCAAAGCAACGGCAGTATGAGTATCAATCAAATAACCGTATTCATCAAAATACTTATTTATGGTTTTTAACGTACCTTCATCATCACAACAGCCACCAAAGAATAGTTCGTTCATTTTGGCTTTAATTTCTCCACTTACAGTAAAGGTGCCATCTTTTGATAAATCTGCTTGCATTTTAGCGACAGCCTTATCATCATTGCCCGACAACTCAAACAACATTCTTTCAAGGTTAGAAGAAATCAAAATATCCATAGAAGGACTAATAGTAGTAAAGAAGCTGCGATTACGGTCGTATTTACCGGTATTTATAAAATCGGTAAGTACATTATTAGCATTTGAAGCGCAGATAAGTTTATTTATCGGCGCGCCCATTTTTTTAGCATAGTAAGCCGCTAAAATATTACCAAAGTTACCTGTAGGAACAACTACGTTAAAGCCGTCCTTTAAATAGTCGTCTCCACGGCTCAACATATCACAATAAGCCGAGATATAGTAAACAATCTGCGGTGCCAAACGTCCCCAGTTAATAGAGTTTGCAGAAGAGAACTGCATATTATTTTCTGCTAATTTTTCTTTAACGCTATTATCGGTAAAGATTTTCTTAACGCCTGTTTGAGCATCGTCAAAATTACCCTTAATAGCACAAACGTGAACGTTTTCGCCCTTTTGTGAATCCATTTGAAGTTTTTGCATCGGGCTTACGCCGTCGCTCGGGTAAAATACCATAATTTCGGTGTTTTCTACATCGCAAAAGCCTTCAAGCGCAGCCTTACCGGTATCGCCTGAAGTAGCAACCAAAATAACAATCTTTTTGCCACCCGAAACCTTTTTGGCCGATGTTGTAAGCAAATAAGGCAATACCTGCAAAGCTAAATCCTTAAATGCACAGGTAGGACCGTGCCACAATTCTAAAACGTTTGCATTTTTACCTATAAGTGAAATAGGCGCAGGCTGTTCATCTTGGAAGCTGCCTGTATAAGCACCCTTAACACAATACTCCACTTCTTCCGGAGTGAAATCGTTAAGGAAGGTACTTAATATATAATTAGCTCTGCCTATGTAATCAAGCTTGCAAAGCTTTTCAAAATCGCTTTCAGTTAGTGCTTTAAAAGTGTCGGGAACAAAAAGACCACCTTCATTGGAAATACCCTGTGAAATTGCCATTGCGGCAGTAACTTTAACAGATTTATCTCTCGTACTAATGTAATTCATAAAATCTTCCTTTCATAGTTCCTTTTTATTTTATTACTTTAAAAGAAATTTGTCAAACCTTTTACCAAGCATTTTCAATATATCTTAGCTTATAACCAAGGGTTTTGTCACTTCGCTCATAAACAGTTACTATAGCAACGTCAAATCTGGGCTGCTTTTGGCTCTCAGTTTTAATAATATAATCGTTAGCGGTAAGTGAAATTCGTCTTTGCTTAAAAGCGTTTACCGCTTCTTCACCTGACACAAGTGCATTTTGCTTACGGGTTTTAACCTCTACAAAAAGAATGTACTCGTGATTTTCGGCTATAATATCAATTTCACCGTAACGGCACTGAAAATTTCGCTTTACTATAGAGTAGCCGTTTTTTCTAAGAAAAGCAGCAACCTTATCTTCCCCTGCTTTGCCAACTTTTCCTATATTCATTTTTTATCTCCCAAAATGTTTTTAAGAAAAGACAAACGGTGTATTTCACAAGGACCGTGCTGCTTTATTAAATCGGTATGCAGTTTTGTGCCGTAGCCCTTGTGCTTTGCAAACTCGTAAAGCGGATATTTTTTATCATACTCTAAAAGCAAGCGGTCACGCGTTACTTTTGCAAGTATTGAAGCTGCCGCTATAGACATCGACTTTGCGTCACCCTTTACAACCGTAGCGCACTGCACCTTTATATCGGTAGGTATTCGGTTACCGTCAATAAGCGCAAAATCAACGTCTTTTAGTCCGTTTATCGCCCTATTCATTGCAAAATAAGTGGCGTTTAAAATATTGTGTTCTTCAATTTCTTCCAATGTTCCAAAAGCAATATGATAATCAACCGCTTTTTCGATTATTATATCATAAAGTGCTTCACGTTTCTTTTCGCTTAACTTTTTAGAGTCGTTAAGACCCTCTATTTCTAAATCTTCAGGCAATATTACTGCCGCGGCGCAAACAGGACCTGCAAGCGGACCGCGTCCTGCCTCATCGACGCCGCAAACAAACTTGAAACCACAGTTTTTTGCAGCCGATTCGTAACTGTAATCAGGCATTATTTTCAACCCTTTCGAGCGATATATTACCAAGTTTTTGATTGCGGTATTCTTCCATAATCATATTAGCCGCTCTTTCAGTATCGGTCTCTCCACCACGAATTACCATACCTCGCTTTTTGCCAATCTGGCAAAGAAGCTCGTAAGAATCCATAGAAAAATCAAGTTCACCAAAGCGGTCAAGCAAAAGACTTCTATAATTTTCGCTCAAATTATCAAGTAGCTTTACTGCCAAGTATTCGGTATCTAATATAGTATCCTTAATAGCACCTGTAAAAGCTAAATGCTCGCCTACGGTTTGGTCTTCAAACTTTGGCCACAAAACACCGGGGGTATCTAAAAGCTCAAGCTGTTTATCTATAGTAAACCATTGGTTGCCACGTGTTACTCCGGGACGATTTTCAGCTTTTGCACGGGTTTTACCCGCAATTTTATTTATAAAAGAAGACTTGCCCACGTTAGGAATGCCTACTACCATTACTCTAAGAGGCTTTCCTACCATACCCTTTTCACGATACGCTTCAAGCTTATAGGAAAGTGCTTCCTTAACGGCGGTTTTAAATTGATTTATACCCTTACCGCTTTTGCAGTCAAGCGCAATTGCCAAAACACCGTTTTTTCGGTAATACTCTATCCACTCTTTTGTAATATTATTATCCGCCATATCACACTTGTTAAGCAAAATGATATGTGGCTTATTTTCTATAATTTCTTTTAAATCGGGATTACGGCTGCTTATCGGGATTCGAGCGTCAACCACTTCTGCAACAGCATCAATAAGCGGCAAAATTTCTTTGATTTTCCGCTTAGTTTTAGCCATATGCCCGGGGAACCAGTTAATTGTACTACTGTTTTCGTTGTTCTCTTTTTTGTCGTTTCGTTTCTTTTTGTTTTTATTCATAACGCAACCTATTTCTTAAGAGTTCCTGCTTGGTTTAACGGAAAAACCCTATATACCGCGTGACCCAAAACATACCTACTATCTACCATACCGTTATTGCCTATGCTTGAGCTGCGGCTATCAAGCGAGTTTAGACGGTTATCACCCAAAACAAATATATGTCCCTTAGGAACGGTAACGGGAAACTTTACGTCGCTTGTGGCGGTATAGCTATAGGTTAAATAATCCTCTTCAAGTTCCTTACCGTCAATATAAACCTTACCGTTTTTAATATCCACTTGTTGATTTTCAGTAGCAATAACACGCTTTATAATAGGTCCGTCCGAAACGCTCATAGTTTCTGCCGAATTTTCAATATTACGGGATATCACCACAATATCACCTGTTTTTGGAGTATAGCCAAAATTAGTAATAACCACCATTTCGTTTGTGTGTAAAGTTTCAAGCATAGAATCGCCCGAAATTCTTACAACTTTGAAGCAATACATAAAAAGAATTATAACAAAAATAAGTGATACCGCTATGATTTCACACCAATCAAAAAACTCACTAATCTTTTTCTTAGAAGCATTTTTAGTGGCTTGTGCAGATGTTGGCTTTAATAACTCTTCTGCTTTTGGGGTATAAGTGTTATCATTATTCATAATTTTTCCCACTTTAATAAAAATTAAGGGGACAAGGCTTTCAACCTGTCCCCCTTTTAGATTAAATCTTTTCTTTAACCTTTGCAGCCTTACCAACTCTATCACGGAGATAGTAAAGTTTAGCTCTGCGAACTTGACCCTTGCGTACGAGCTCAACCTTAGCAACTGAAGGTGAATGTACAGGGAATACACGCTCAACGCCTACACCGTAAGATACGCGGCGAACGGTAAAGGTTTCTTGAATGCCGCTGTTATTCTTAGCGATAACAGTACCTTCGAAAACCTGAATTCTTTCCTTTTCGCCTTCTTTAATGCGAACGTGAACCTTAACGGTGCTACCGATTAAAAT
>JBGVDY010000258.1:0-3874 GCA_045119585.1 Acutalibacteraceae bacterium
GTATTTACAAATAAAATCAAAGGTCTTGACTGTATATCTGTAGGTCCCAACTTATTTGACGTTCACACCCCTAACGAAAAACTTGATATTATATCTGCCATAAAAACCTTTAACCTTATCTTAAAAGTTTTAGCCGAAATCGTAAACTTTAATTGATTTTTCAAAAGATTTATGGTAGAATTATCTTTGTATGAAAAAATTAAAAAGGAATGGACTAAATTATGGAAAACAAAACAGAATTTAAGCCCTACATTCCGGCAAGCCAGGTAACCCCGGAAATTACCGTAACATCTGTTATTTTAGGTATGTTACTTTCAGTAATTTTCGGCGCTGCTAACGCTTATCTCGGTCTTCGTGTAGGTATGACTGTTTCGGCTTCAATCCCCGCAGCAGTTATCTCAATGGGAATTATACGCATTATTTTAAGACGTAATTCCATTTTGGAGAACAACGTTGTTCAAACTATCGGCTCTGCAGGTGAATCTTTGGCTGCAGGTGCAATCTTTACACTTCCTGCGCTTTTCTTATGGGCAAGTGAAGGTAAAATGGATAAGCCCGACATCGTAGAAATCACTTTAATCGCACTTATTGGTGGTCTTTTAGGTGTTTTCTTTATGGTACCGCTTCGTAATGCTTTAATCGTTAAAGAACACGGCACTCTTCCCTATCCTGAAGGAACTGCTTGTGCAGAGGTTCTTTTAGCGGGTGAAAAAGGCGGTGCAAGTGCCGCCACCGTATTTATCGGTATGGGCTTCTCGGCACTTTGTAAGTTTATAATCGACGGTTTAAAACTTGTTTCAGGTGAAATTTCAGGCCGTGTAAAAGGTTTTGCAGGTGAAATAGGCACCCAAATTTACCCGGCTGTAATGAGCGTTGGTTACATCTGCGGTCCGCGCATCTCTTCTTATATGTTTGCGGGTGGTGTACTAAGCTGGTTAGTACTTATCCCACTTATTGTTCTTTTTGGTGAAAACAGCATTCTTTACCCAAGTGTTGACGCTACTATAGGTCAGCTCTTCGCAGAAGGCGGTGCAGGTGCTATTTGGGGTTCTTATATCCGTTACATTGGTGCAGGCGCTTTAGCAGCAGGCGGTATTATAAGCCTTATCAAATCATTACCGCTTATTATCAAAACCTTCTCAGGTGCTATGAAGAGTATGACCGGCGCAGGTGCCACTTCAGACGAACGCACTGCAAAGGATATGAACATAAAGGTTGTACTTATAGCAATTCTTGTGCTCACTATTCTTATTTGGCTTATCCCTGCTATCCCTGTTAATCCTATAGGCGCACTAATTATTGTTGTATTCGGTTTCTTCTTTGCAACCGTTTCTTCACGTATGGTTGGTCTTGTTGGTAGCTCTAACAACCCTGTTTCGGGTATGGCAATTGCTACCGTTTTGATTGCAACCCTTATCCTTAAATTTACAGGCAGTACCGGTATTAAGGGTATGGTTAGTGCCATTGCTATTGGTTCTATTATTTGTATTGTTGCTGCTATTGCAGGTGACACTTCTCAAGACCTTAAAACAGGCTTTATTTTAGGTGCTACTCCGAAAAAGCAACAGTATGGCGAAGTTATTGGTGTTGTTTCTGCCGCTCTCGCTATTGGCGGAACACTCTTCTTGCTTGATAAAGCTTGGGGCTTTGGCAGCGATGCTTTGGCTGCACCACAGGCAACCCTTATGAAGCTTATTATCGAAGGTGTTATGGGCGGTAATCTACCTTGGGCTTTAGTATTCACAGGCGTATTTATTGCTGTTGTGGTTGAGCTTATTGGTATCCCCGTTTTACCGTTTGCTATCGGTGTATATCTCCCTGTACAGCTTAACGCTTGCATTATGGTTGGCGGTCTTGTACGCTTGATTGTTGAAAAGGTTACCAAGAATAAGAAAAACAAAGAAGCCATTGTTAATGAGGGTATTCTCTTCTCTTCAGGTATGATTGCAGGTGAAGGTCTTGTTGGTATTCTTTTGGCAGTATTTGCAATTGCAGGTATTAATAAGGTTATCGACCTTTCAGGCTTTGTATCCACCGCAGTTTCAAATGTTGGCGGTCTTCTCTTATTCGGCATTATCATTTTAGCAGTTTTAAAATTCACAATCTTTAGTAAAATGAATAAAAATAATGAAGAATAAATCAAAAAACTATCTTGAAAAAATACCCTGCCATAAAGAAGGCTTAGCATGGTCTAAGACTGAAAGTGGTGAGGTTACACTTGAAATAGAAAATAAGGGCATATTTAATCGTATTTTTCAGTTACTTCTAAAAAAACCTAAAGTTACCTATATCCACCTTGAAGAAATGGGGAGCTTTATATGGCCTTTGATAGATGGACAGACTGATATTTTAAAAATCGGCGAAAAGGTTAGCCAAAAATTTGGCGAAAAAGCCGAGCCCTTATATCCTCGCATTGTAAAGTATTTTGAAGCTTTACAAAACTGCAAATTTATATATTTCAAATAAGGTATTGACAAATTTATTTGTTTGACCTATAATATGAAAGCAGTAAGGACTGTATTTTCCCATTTAGAAAATGCAGTCCTTTATTTTGCGTAAAAACCTTAAAAGGAAGATTATAATGGCTAATTTTGATAAATATGACATAGCAATAATTGGTGGCGGTATAGGTGGTCTTATGGCGGCTTACCGTTTGAAGGAAAACTCCCCTGAACTTAAAATTGTCATCACCGAAAAGGGTGACGAATTAGAAAAAAGACACTGTCCCGTTGGCAGAGATAAAACATGTGTTCACTGCAAAATTTGTTCAATAACAAATGGATATGCAGGTGCAGGTGCTTTTTCGGACGGTAAGTTTAATCTTGGTACAGCTTATGGCGGCACATTAGGTGAAGAATTAGGCGACACCCTTGCAAACCAATATATAGATGAAGTTGACAAAATTCTTGATAAATACTGTACATCAGGTAAGGTAAAGGTTTATAAATCTAATGAGGAATTAAAGCTTAAGTGTATTCAAAATAACCTACGCCTTCTTGATATGAACGTAAAGCATTTGGGTACCGATAAAAACTTCATTACTATGCAAAATTTAATTGCCGCTTTAAGAGAAATGGGCGTTACCATGCTTAGCCACTATGACTGTGCAAGCGTAGAAAAGAACGATAACGGATATACCCTAAATTATGCAAACGGCGATAAAATTGATGCTGAAAAAATCATTATTGCCACCGGTAGAAGCGGCGCCAACTTTGTAGCCGATTTCTGCCGCAGCTTTGGTATAAAGATGAGTTCTAACCATATTGATATCGGTGTTCGTGTAGAGATGAAGGACGTTATTTGGAAAGAATTTTCTGATAAAATTTACGAACCTAAAATTCTTTACAAAACCAAAACCTTTGAAGACCGTTGCCGTATGTTCTGCTTCAATAAGGGCGGTTTAGTATCAGCTGAAAATAACCACGGTATAATCACCGCAAACGGTCACTCCTATGCCGAAGATGAAAAGCGTACTGATAACTGCAACTTTGCTATTCTTTCATCTATTCGCTTTACCGAACCCTTTAACCAACCTACCGAATATGCTGAGAGCATCTCTCGCCTTGCTAATATGATAGGTAAGGGCAGTGTTATTGTACAGCGCTTTGGTGACTTAATTCGTGGACGCCGTACCAACGATCATCGTTTAGGTCAAAACACCGTTGAGCCTACCTTAAAGGCAACCGCAGGTGACATCTCTCTAGTACTTCCCCATAGAATACTTACAAACATTATAGAAACTATTTACGCACTCGATAAAGTAGCTCCCGGTACCGCTAATGACGATACTCTACTTTACGGTTGTGAAAGTAAGTATTATTCTATACGCCCACACTTTATAAATAATAAGTTTGAGCTTATTGATAATGTATTT
>JBGVDY010000259.1:0-1679 GCA_045119585.1 Acutalibacteraceae bacterium
GAGCGAAGTCGAGAAATCTTCCGTCGACCTCTTCACTATTCACTGATGGAAGCATATCGTTTCCATCTTTGTTCCCATTCGGAAATATCACCGTTTTCTAAAGCCTCAAGGTACCGTTCAAAATCCTTTTGAATTGCCATCACATCTTCTTTAAAGACGGTAAGAATTATCATAAGACATAGCTCACTATCATCAAGCTCACCGTATTTTCGCTTAATTTCGGCTAAGCCTTTTTTGAATCGCACACCCCATTCAAACGAATACGCCGTGTAGATACCCTCTTCAAGGCATCTGTTAAGTATACCCTTGGTATATCTCCAGTCGGCGCCCTTACCGGCAGTAATCTCGATAGCCTTTATAATAAGGTCACATTCACAACCGCAGTCTATGTAATATCCAATATCTTCTATAATTCCACGGTTGAGTAACCGGCACATTATTTCTTCATAAGCGCGTGCAGCTTCACCTATAGCCTGTCCGCGTTCGCCATAAAAATCTGTGTTCATTACTGCACCTTCTTATCTATCCCTAGAATCGCACGAACATTTACAGGCTTTCGCAAAAGCAGACAGTTTGTCCCATCAACAAAGTTGTGGCTAAAATACTTACAATAAAAGCGTTCTTTATTCCGGCACTCGTGACCCGAAAAATGATTATTGCGGTCAGGCAACTCCTCACCGGTTCTAATGCATTTACACATTTTTCTTCTCCACCATAGAACGCGATGTTCTAATATCGTGTATTTTAGAAGTATCTTTTTGATACATACCTAAAAGCTTGTTGTATCCGTGGCAGAGTTTTCTGTATTTTGCTTCGGCTTTTTCACGCTCACGAGCTTCCTTTATATAAGCGCAACTGTAAAATATAAACCCGATAACAAGCATCGCAAATAAGCCCATAAATAAATACAATGCATATCCACTTAATACTAAACTAGTATTCATAATATTTCTCCTAACTTTGTAAGCTCTGCCCGAACGCCTTAAGCGCAGCTGATAATTTATCGGCAACATCGGGTGAATCTGCTTTAATTTTTTCAAGCTTTAACTTTAAACTTTGCGCTGTCTTTTGCAACTCATCAAACAGGGTCTTAAAAGCCGCTATTTCGGGGTTGGCGGTCTTTAACTGCTTTTGTGTAGCCTCCAACCTTTCCTGAAGCTCTAAAGCCTTCTGCTCGGCTTCCTTTTGCTTCTCGACTGCTTTCTCCGCAGAAGCTTTGGCTTTTTCTAACTTTTTCTTAACTTCTTCGGCGGCCTTTTCTTTTGCTTCCTTTAAAGCATCGGCTTTAATGCTATCAAGTTCTTCGGTGGATAACTTCGAACCTTCGTTAGCCTCGGCGAGTTCATTTTCCAATTCCGATACTCTAGCCTTTAATTCTTCGGCTTCCTTAGCAAACCCCGCAGCCTCTTTAACTGCCGCTTCGGCTTCTTGCTGTTTTCGGGCTATTTCTTCCGCTTTCTTTTCAGCTTCTTCCGCTCTCTTAACAGCGGCGTTACGCTCATCAATGGCAGCCTTTAATTCTTTGACTGTCATATCCTCGGCGCCTACTTCTTCGGCAAACTTTTCGCGCTCATTTTCGGGCAGTGCCAGAAGCTGTAAAGCCTTTGAATAAGCCAAATTCCCAATCGTTTGGGAATTTGCAACAGCCCCAAAAACCGATATTTGAGCCTGTCCGTATT
>JBGVDY010000260.1:0-10221 GCA_045119585.1 Acutalibacteraceae bacterium
CAAGGGATTTATATCGCTGCGTTGTGTCCTTAACGGCACAACGCATAAAAGAGCGGATTTTTATTCACAAATTTCGTAACAAACAATTGATTATGCAAATAATTAATGCTATAATTAAAACAATTCAATCAAATAGGAGAATTAATATGAGAAGTATATTTTTGCGGTATCCCGACGGTAAATCCAAGGCTGTAACCTTCAGTTACGATGATGGTGTTCCACAAGATAAACGTTTGGCAGAAATATTCAATAAATATGGAATGAAAGCTACCTTTAATTTTAACAGTATGGCCATTAGAAAGCAAAGCTATACAAAAGAGCAGGTAAAGGAATACTTTTTATCCCACGGTCACGAGATTGCAGTACATGGTGCCAACCATCGTGCAAACGGCAATTTAAGAGCAATAAACGGTATACGCGACGTGCTCGACTGCAGACTTGAGCTTGAAGAACTTTGCGGTCAAATTATTCGCGGTATGGCATATCCTGATACAGGCATAACCCAAATGGGTAATTTTATTACATACAACCAAATAAAGAATTACCTGCAAGAGCTTGATATCGCATATTCAAGAACACTTGGCGGTGATAATAATTCTTTTAAATTGCCCGAAGATTTTCACGCTTGGATGCCTACCGCACACCATAACAATCCTAAAATATTTGAGTATATTGAAGAATTTTTGAATTTAGATATTTCCGAAAAAGCATACCACGCGAGACGCATTCCCCGCCTTTTCTACATTTGGGGGCACTCTTACGAATTTGATAACAACAATAATTGGGAACTTATAGAAGAAATTTGCCAAAGATTTGCAAGCAGTGACGAAATTTGGTATGCCACCAACATTGAAATATACGATTACGTTGAAGCATATAAGAGTCTTCGTTATAGTGCAAACGAACACATGGTTTATAATCCCACATTATATACAATTTGGTTTGACGTTGACAGTAAGCTTTATAGCATAAAACCCGGCGAAACCATTACCATTGATTAAAAAAGGAAATAATATGATTATTTTAATTACAGGTGCTTCACATACAGGCAAAACCGCTCTCGCTCAAAGGCTATTAGAAAAATACAACTACCCTTACCTTTCTATTGACCATTTAAAAATGGGTCTTATACGCAGTAAAAACACTACTTTAACCCCATTGAGTGACGATAATGATTTAACCGAATACCTATGGCCAATAGTTCGTGAAATAATTAAAACCGCTATAGAAAATAAGCAAAATCTTATTGTTGAAGGATGTTATATTCCATTTGACTGGAAAAATGATTTTACTAAAGAATACCTTGATAATATAAAATATTATTGCCTTGTTATGAGTGAAAGCTATATTAAAAATAATTTTTCTAATATTAAAAAATATGCAAGCGTTATTGAACAACGTTTAGATGATAGCGATTGCACTTTAGAAAGCGTTTTAAAAGATAATGTCCAAATATTAAATCAAGCAAAAGAACATAATGCAAGCTACATACTGATTGACAAGACATACGAAATAAATTTGATTGGAGAATAGTTTATGGAATTTATAGTTTCAGGCCTTAGCGAAAAAGAACACGTAACCTTAGCTGAATCAATAGTTGACGGTGTCACCTATCTTAAAGTTCATTTAACCGCTGACGAAAAAATGCAGTTAAGTAATTTCAGAATAAGATTCAATTTCCCCGATATAGAATGCTACTCAACCTGGAGTCCTCTTTTTGGACAAGGTCGTCACCTAGGTCCAAACTGGTGCAAACGCTATACAGGCTCGCGTTTAGCCTACGGTATGCCTGTCCATTCACTTATATCAGCGGACGGTAATAATAGCCTTTGTATTGCAATATCCGACGTTAAAACTCCAACCAATATTGCAACGGGTGTGCGTGAAGAAAATGCCGTATTTGAGTGCGAAGTATCCTTTTTCACAACCCCCACTACCCCGTTAACCGAGTATAACGCCACCATTCGCATTGATACAAGAAAAATTCCGTTTTATGAAAGCGTTTATGAAGTAAGCGCTTGGTGGGAACAATTCTACGTTCCTGCGTTCGTACCCGAAGATGCAAAAATGCCAATGAACTCACTATGGTATAGCTTCCATCAGAACTTAGTTCCCGAAGAAATTATTAAACAGTGTGAGCTTTCAAAGCCTTTAGGTATGGATACCGTTATAATTGATGACGGTTGGCAGACTGATGACAACAACCGCGGTTATGCTTATTGCGGTGACTGGGAAGTTTGCAAAAATAAAATCCCCGATATGAAGGCGTTAGTTGATTCCATTCACAAAACAGGTATGAAGGTAATGCTTTGGTATACAGTTCCGTTTGTAGGACTTTATTCCAAGGCTTATGAAAAGTTTAAGGATATGCTTTTATACGAATGGCATAATAAAGCTTATTGCCTTGACCCGCGTTATAAAGAAGTACGCGATTACCTTTGCGAAACCTATGAAAACGCTATCAAGGATTGGGGACTTGACGGCTTAAAGCTTGATTTTATTGATACCTTTGAGCTTAAGGATAAGGGTTTAGAATACGACGAAAGAAGAGATTTCGAATCCCTCGAAGATGCTATTGATACGCTAATGAAAGACGTTAATACCCGTCTTCGCGCCATAAATCCAAACGTTCTTATAGAGTTTAGACAAAACTACGTTGGTCCCGCAATTCGCTGCTACGGCAATATGCTACGCGTTTGCGACTGCCCGAGTGACGCTATAAGAAACCGCGTTGCAATAGTAGATTTAAGGCTAACTTCCGGTAATACTGCCGTTCATTCTGATATGATTATGTGGAACTATAACGATAGTGTAGAATCGGCAAGTTTACAATTTGCGAATATTCTATACAGCGTTCCGCAATTTTCAATGCTTATTGATAAGCTTTCAAACGAACACCTTAAAATGTCAAAATACTATTTAAGTTTTTGGCGCGAGCATAAAGATATTTTACTTGATGGTAAGCTTACAGCCGAATGCCCTGAAAGTTCTTATTCTAAGGTTACTGCAACACTTGACGGCAAATCGGTAGTAACACTTTATACCCAACGAATCACTAAGATTAGTAATGACTATACCGTTATAGTAAACGCTTCCCCTTATAAGAGTGTGTTCGTAAAGGGTGCCAAAGGTAAAACCGTAAAAACTGTAAACTGTATGGGTGAAGAGCTGAGTGTTGGCACAATAAACAACAATCTTGAAGAAATTATATTGCCAATGGGCGCAATGGCATTTTTAAAATAATTTTTTATTATTGACAAATACTATTTTTAGGTGTATAATTTCCTTGCAATTAGGGAGCTTAATGAAACTTAGGCTGAGAGGAAGTCCGTTTTAAACTATGACTTCGACCGATAACCTGATGCGGATAATGCCGCCGTAGGGAAATACAGTATCGTATTGCCGCAGGTATAATTGCCTGCGGCTTTTTGTATTTCTTAAAGAGTATTAATCTTAAAACTCAAGGTAATTGCAAAAAAGAAAAAGGAGATACAAAAAAATGAAAGAAAACTCGAAAAAACAAATCTACCGCCTAACTTTAAGTGCTGTATTCATAGCGCTTGCAACCGTGCTTAGCACCATTAAGGTCTACGACCCACCGCTTGGAGGCTCGGTAACACTTTTTAGCATGATTCCTATAGTTATGCTATCGTGTATGTATGGTGTAAAATGGGGGCTTGTGTGCTCGTTTGTTTACGGTTTGGGTCAAATGTTCTTGAGCTTTGGTGAAGTTTGTTCTTGGGGACTTACCGCTTTAGCCCTTGTGCTTACCTTCGTAATCGATTATATACTTGCCTATTTTGTTTTAGGCTTTGCAGGTGCGTTTGCTAAAAAAGGTATAATCGGTATGATTTTAGGTACTGTTATGGCGCTTGTTTTAAGATTTTTGTGCCACTACACCACAGGCGTATTCATCTTTGATATTTGGCTACCCGAAGAATGGAGCAACGTTTGGCTTTATTCACTTTGCTACAACGGTGGATATATGCTACCCGAAATTGTTATAACAACCATTGGCGCCGCAATTTTATTTAAAATCCCTGCAATTAAAAAGATAATGAAAGTATAATTAACAAAAACAGCTATCGCAAGTTAATACTTACGATAGCTGTTTTTTATTATTCCCCTAATAACCAATTTATAGAAACTTTTAAGATTTTCGACAATTCTCGCAATTCATAGTCAGCAACAAATCTTGTTCCTATTTCAATGCGTGAAATACTGTCCCTTTCTAAAATAATGCCCCTTATTTGTAATTGTGCCGCTAAATCACTTTGAGTGAGCCTTAACCTGCATCTTGCTTCGTGTATTTTTTCACCGCAAATATTTTTCTTCCCGTTGTAATCATAAATCTTCATACTTTTATTATCTCCAAATATGTTAAAGATAGGAATTTGTCTTGACTTTAGCATATATTGTTGATATAATTGTGTTAAAGATAAGAATTTTGTGTTTTTATAGCGAATTTATTACAGATGTCGGAGATGATTCACTTGTTACAATTTATTTTGGGTCTTTTTATTGGCATCATAGTTGGATTTATTATTTGTGCTATTTTCAGTATGTCCGGTGCTCAAGACCGCGCCGAACTCCCCGCAAGCAAAGAAACAGGAGAGAAAAATGTCCCTAGCAAATAACCCCGAGCGTGACCTTTATTGGCTAATTGGCGTTATTGCCGTTTTGTTATTTATTTTACTGTTAGTCATTTTGGTTCCCTTTTTTCTTGACTTTTCTCAAGAACTTAAATACATAAATTGCGAAATTCGGCGAAGTTATGGTTCTGAACGTCGTTATTGGAAACGCAAAAGAAGAAAATTGTGGTTATCACTAATCCCATTTGTAAAATATTAATTTAGATAACACAGTATCTACTGCTGTTATTGATAAAGTGAGCTATTGACCATAATAGGTCTACATAAAATGTGTCTTGTCTTTAACATTTTAACTCACACCATAGAAAGATACAGAATACACTGTTCTGTATCTTTCTTAAATTTTATTAATGCAATAAACGGCTATCGCAAGTTAATACTTACAATAGCCGTTTTTATATTGCTAATTTTGTGCCGTTTTAGTTAATATCCACGCTGCCATTTTGCTGTCATTAGTCCACAATTTACCGGCAGATGCATAATCGGTAACATGCATTTGTGTTCCATCACTCAAAGGTACACAAAGCTCTAAAATATTTTTATAAGGTGCTTTAAGTTCGGATGGGGTTGTTACATCCACATATCCGTCACTATTCACCTTAATATCAACAGGTGTATCAACACTATAACCCAAGCGGTTTTCTTGCGCTAAAACTATTGGTCCTCGTATTAGCGCTAAATGGTATTTTGCTTTCTCGTCTTCCTTATCGAAGGTGGGTATCATATAGTTAGCACCCCATATAACCTCATTCATAAGCACCTGACTGCCATAAGGTGTTGGCTTTATGACTTTAGTGCGCATATCTAAAAGAATGTCAATGCTGTCCCCTGTTTTCCACAATTTCTTTATAGCTACGTAGCCTTTGTTTGCGGAAATATTCTCACCACAAACCGAGATTTTGGTATTTTCACTGAAAGCGGGGTTTCTAAGTAAAATTTCAAACTCTTCTTCCGGAACTTCGAGCTCGATATAAAACTTACCGTCTACAGGGTATTTTGTATCGGTTTTAATTATAAGAGCGTTACCACCGGGTGTTTTAGTTTTTATAGTACCGTTAAAATACATATTTAAAACTATACCGCCGTCCGTTGCAAGCACCGCCATTTTTGCCATTAAACCGTTACCTGCAGCGCCAATACAAGCGCAACAACCGTAATAATGCATATCGCTCATAACCTTTAAGCCGCCCACACCGTTACCGCGTGTACCTGCGGTTAATGGACTGTAGCTATCAAACGGAAGCGGTTCTAAAACCCAATCGGGATGCTCTTTTTTAATTTTGGGTTCTATTACCTTTTCGGTATTAATAGCACCTAAATAAGCATTATACATTGAGATTTCAAAAGCATCCGAATACTTAGGGTCGCCTGTAAGTAACGTCAACTGATACATAAACTTCATAAGCGTTACCGTAACACAGGTTTCTTGTGCGATAATACCATTTGTGGTGTTTGCTTGACGGACTGTAGAATGGTCGAATAATTCGTGTGTACAGCCACAACTGCCAATTATTGTAAAGTCACTTTCTAAAACCTTGTTAGCAAAGTTTATAATTGCGGTTTTGTGCCACTCGGTACCTACTACTCTATAATACTCTAAAAGACCTTCAAAACAGGACGTCATTTCGTAAGCCTTGGTTATTGGGTACTGATAAGGGTATAATTCATCCTTATAGGCTAAAGCGAAAATATTAACAACTTCCGTACCGCCCGAATTTACAATATACGTAGCAAAATCAAGATATTTTTGCTCGCCTGTTATATTGTAAAGGCGTACAATAGGCTCTAAAAGTGAAGAAGAATTAAGACCACGCCAATGGTGACTTGCTTTGGTTATATGGGTTTTGCCTTCGGTATCCCCTATTTTTGACATAATGTAATCTGCCTGTCGGCACATACACTCTATAATCTCTTTAGAGAATTCATCGTCTTCGCAAATCTCCATAAAATACTGCATACCAAGTAATACGTATTTTCTTGACCAAATATCCCAATGATGAAATTCGCTATCTTTAGGGTATGTACTAATTCTACCGTCTTGGTCGGCAGACAGCATCATATCCTTAACAGTAGCGGTCAAAATATCGTAAAGCGCTTTATTCTTGGTGTAAGAATAGGTAAAACACGCACCGCGCATCATTTTACCCCAATATTCACCGCGCCAACCGCCATCCGAATCGGCATCGCTTCTAAATTGATATACAAACCTTTGCCAAAGCTCAGGGCGTAAAAGCTGAAAATCTTCAATATACTTTATAGCTTCATCTATAAATCCATTAAATTTATAAGAATTTTCATAATCAACAAAAAATTTATCGGTTTCAAGTCGGGGATAATTCGCAGTATTATCCTTATATAACTTTTGCATTATAACTCTCCTAAATGTCGGCAATACCTGCACCGTGTGCTCCGCCGTAGTCGCCGTTTTCATCGGCAAAGCCAAATGAGAATAGCTTACCGTCTACAGTAAACTTAATTCTAATAATTTTACCATTTAAGGTAGCAATATCAAAATCAGGGAATTCGAGAGTATAGTTAGTGCTATCACCGTCAAATTCCTTAGAAGCGGCAATTAAATTACCGTTTTCATCTAAAATTTCGGCTTTAACTTTACCAATAGCGTTTATACCCATTGTCTTTTTGCCTGTAAACTCTAATTTACGGGTTAAAAGAGTACCGTTACCGTTCATTGAAACAAAGCCGTCACGTCTGAGAATAGCAATACCTGTAGCGCCACCGCAATACATACCTGTGAAAAAATCATCCAATTCTTCTGCATTCTTGCCTGTAAGGTTTCTCGCCTTGCTCTCATCCCCTGAGAATCCTGAATAGTAAATCCACAATTCATCACCATGAATAATACATCCGCCGCCTACCGACTGAACGTATCCCCTATCCCAAGCGCCGTCGTAACGCGAAGCCCAAATAAGCGGTTTGCGGTTAGGACGTGAGAAGTTAAAACCGTCACGGCTGTACATTGGAATAAGCTCGGTAATTTTAGGCACACCGCGATCACCAAAATCGTTATTATTAAGACCTCTGTGAATTTCAAACATACCAAGCATAATGCTTTCGTAACCTACCGCATCAACACAGTATAGTCCGGGCAGAACTCTTCTATCAAGCTTGCCATCCTCAAAATTCTTTAAAGTAGTTGTGCTCATAAGATATGGATCAAGTTCATCATCCATATCAGCC
Organism: Acutalibacteraceae bacterium; assembly: GCA_045119585.1. Taxonomy (GTDB): domain Bacteria; phylum Bacillota; class Clostridia; order Oscillospirales; family Acutalibacteraceae; genus UBA737. The sequence goes on from JBGVDY010000260.1 coordinate 7,851, forward strand.
GCAAGCCAACGTTTTCTATCTTCAAACTTCCACTCAATGCCTTGTGTAAAGCTATCACTTTCGAAATAGTCACGTGTACGGCTTTCGTAAAAATATGGGTCTTTATTTGTAAAATCGCTTCTTACGCTAAATACCCACTTCTTACGGAAAGGATTATAAAATGCACTGCAACGGTCACCACCGGGGCCTGTAAGACCATGTATTTTCCAATGTATACCATCGGCTGAAGTGCCATTAACACCACCTACTGCCCAACGCGGGCCATGGTGTGCCATTTTATAGCGTTCTTCCTTTGGCGCGTCATAGTCAATAAAAAACGTGCAAGAGTCGGGCTGTAAGGCTTCAAGCGGACTATCTTCAAATTTAATGCTAGGGTCAAAAGGTAAAATTTGGTTGGTACCGGGTACTAAATCAAGGTCGGGTCTTACCCAATTTATACCGTCATCCGATTCGGCATAAGCCAACTTATGAAGCCAACCTGCTTCATACCACATTTTATATTTTTTCTCATCCTCATCATACCAAACACCGCCGCTTTTTGGACAAGCTACGGGTCTGCCCGTTTCGATTTCAATCTCGCTTTCAGGAAATAATACCGGGTTGCCTTCAAACTTTTTCGCCTTGTGATATTCGGTTTCAAGGTTGGTTTCTTCAATAAGAAAATCATCAACAAAAAGTTGTCTGCCAACCGTTACGTTAATAACCTCAGGCGGATTTTTAAGATATGGTACGTTGTTAGGGTAACTCATATCCTTGTCAAAATCATCAGGTAAAATTATGTTGTTATAAAGTTTTTCCATAACTAATATCTCCCTTTAATTTTTTATTGTTTTATAAGCTTTAAAAGGCTTTCGCCTTTTGCAATATATTCAGTTGCAATTTCTTGCATTTTTTCTTGTCCAAAATTAAAGCGGTCATATATAGCAACCGTTGGCATTCCTATTTTCGTAGCGGTTTCAATAGCAACTACCGAATCTTCAAAAACCCATGTGTCTTTAAGTTCTTCGCCCAAAAATTCACTTGCCAACAAAAAGATATCAGGCTTGTCCTTTCCAAGCCCTAAATCAGCGCAAGAGAATACCTTTAAAAAATACTTTTCAATATCGCAATGTTTTATTGCAACCTTTACAAGCTCGGGCGCGGTTGCAGATGCGATACACATTTTAACACCGTTTTGCTTGCAATAATCCAAAAATTCGCGCACACCAGACTTTAGCTCAACCGTATTTGAGTAAAAATCGAGCATAAGATTATCCGCAAAATTCAAAAGCTCTTGTCCGCTTTCGCCCATATTATAGTTTTTATGTATTAGCTCCATTGCATCCTTTAAAGTAAGGGTGCGAACCGCTTTATCATCCTTAGCATTAGGTCTAAAATCTTTATTGTTAAAATACTTTTCACCAAAGCTTGACCAAAGCACGTCCCATAGCATTAAGGAGTCAACCAAAGTGCCGTCCATATCAAAAATTGCCGCTTTTATTTCCATAACCTAAATCTCCAACTCCATTTTAACGTGTATAACGCCTTCTTCTAAAAACTCGCCCGAAACCGCCTTAAAGCCCAATTTTTCATAAAAACCGATTGCATGCTTTTGGGAATCAAGGCATATTTTTTGGCATTTCATATTTTGATTTATGTATTTAATCGCTTCGGTCATAACCTTTTTGCCTAAACCTATACCGTGGGTAACAGACAAAACCCTGCCAATTCTAACAGTAGTTTTATCATCATAAAAAGCGCGCAAATACGCTAAAACCTTGCCGTTTTCTTCTAAATAAAAATGTTTAGCGCCAAGATCAATACCATCAATATCCTGGCAGTGCATATTTTGTTCTACTATAAAAATTTGCGAACGTGCCTTTAAAATTTTGTAAATTTCTAATGGTAAAAGCTCATCAAAATTTTTGGCTATAAAGTTCATATATCTCACCTTATAAAAAAGTATAACATATTGAAACTGTTACTGCAAGAAAAAGCGGTTTTTACTTACCATTTTCTTGCCTTTTTTTCATTTTTTGCCAATTTACATAGCCGTAAATATCATTTACCAAAAACGCCATAAAGCAAACTACCACCGATATGTATTTTACATCGCATATACTTGCCATAACCCACAAAACAATTAAAACAATATCATTGGCGGCATAAGCGAGTGCAAAAAACGGGCTTCGCCTAAAAGTAAGATATACTGCAACAAAGCTCGTTGTTACTGAAAGTGTACTTGGTACAATATTCGCAGTGTTAAAATATTTCAATATAAAATAAAACAAAACCGTAACTGCCGCAGTTATCACCCACATTAAGAGGGATTCCGCTTTGCTAATACTGTTAACCTCGACCTCGGCTTTGTTGCCTTTATAGGGGTTTTTAA
>JBGVDY010000261.1:0-2827 GCA_045119585.1 Acutalibacteraceae bacterium
ATATGCGGTAATAAACCTAATAATGCAAGACCTATAAAAATAGTTAGTTGCGATAAAAATGCAGTAGTTCGGTATCCAAATTTTTCGGCAATTTTAGGAGTAATACTATCCACAAATATTTGCGCCATAAAATTTATAAGCATAAGATTTGCCAATTGTTCATAATTAAGCCTATACACGTTTTGCAAAGCGATAAAAAGGATAGGCAAAAAGTTATTTACGATAGCCTGAACAAAAAAACCTACGTAACCTGCAATTTTAGTTGGTAAATAATTTATACTCATTTTAAATTCCTAATATAAATGACGCTATCTCACTCGGATTATGTAGTAAATGCTTGGCACCCGAGTTTTTAAGCTCATCTGCGGTACGAAGTCCCCAAAGAACGCCTACAGGCACACAACCCGAATTAACCGCCGTTTCCATATCAACACCCGAATCGCCTAAAAATGCGCACTCTTCAGCAGTAACACCTAAACTGTTTAACACAATTATAGTTGAATCGGGGTCAGGCTTTAAGGGGCAGCCTTCTTTTTTGCCAGATACAACGTCGAATAAATCGCCAAATATTTCTTTTGCAATTCTTTGTGTAAATTCATCCTTTTTATTTGAAAGAATAGCCAACGCGATGCCGTTTTCCTTTAAAGTTTTTAAAGATTCTTTAATTCCGTCAAACGGTGCCGTATTTACCAAATAGTTATTGGAATAGTGCTCTATAAAAGTATCATAAACCTTTTGAAAGTTTTCCCTATTAAGCGATTCCTTAGGGATAACCGTTTCAATAAGATTCGTCATACCGTGACCGACAAAATAGTTATACTTGTATAATTCATGTTCGGGAAAGCCGTATTTTCTCAAAGCAAAGTTACAACTATTGCAAAGATCGGCTATTGAGTCCACTAGTGTACCATCTAAATCAAAAATAACTGCCTTAATCATAAAAATCACCTTAACCTACGGACGATGACAAACCGAAAAGTGCCGAAATTATGCCATTTTAGGCAGGTTCGGATTGTTCGTGTTTGCTTAGATACAAAAAATCCCTGAGCATTGCTCAGGGTTTAATTGCAAGAAATATTAGATAGCTCTGGTAACCTTACCTGAACGCAAGCAACGGGTGCAAACATTGATACGACGGGGTGCGCCGTTAACGATTGCCTTAACCTTCTTAACGTTGGGTTTCCAAGTTCTGTTAGAACGTCTGTGTGAGTGAGAAACCTGAATACCGAAAGCAATTTCTTTACTGCAGATATCACATTTAGCCATGGTCTGCACCTCCTTCTTTTTTGCCAGTCAAGATTAACTGACCGCATAGCAAGATATATAATACCACATAAAACTATAAAAATCAAGTATTTTTTTATTTTATTTTAATACTCGCTTCTTGAAGGTCTATTCATAAGATTTTTAACCGACTTAGAAACGTCAGTACCAAAATACAAAACATTGTAGCATTCACTAATTATAGGTAATTCCACCTTATATTTTTGCGAAAGTTTATAAGCCGAGTTTGCCGCATAATAGCCTTCTACAGTACCAACTTCTTGAAGTGCTTTTTGCACATCTGTACCGCCACCAACTTTGTAACCAAAGCGGTTATTACGGCTATGGCGCGACGTACAGGTTACAACCAAATCACCAATACCGGTAAGACCTGCGAAGGTATGCTCCTTAGCACCCATACAAACTCCTAGGCGAGTCATTTCTGCAAGACCTCTTGTAATAAGCGCCGCCTTCGTATTATCACCTAAGCCTAAACCGTCACAAAAGCCGGCAGCTATAGCAATAACGTTCTTAAGTGCACCGCCTAATTCTACGCCTATAATATCGGTAGAAGTGTAAACACGAAGATTTTCGCCGGACATAATATCCTGTACTACCTGAGAAGCCGCAAGTGAATGTGAAGCCGCTACAACCGAAGTTGGGATATTTCGCGCAACCTCTTCCGCATGGGAAGGCCCTGAAAGGGCAACAACAGTAGCCTCGGGTAATTCTTCGCTAATTACATCAGACAAAAAATTAAGTGTGTTTTCCTCAAAGCCTTTAGCAACATTAACTATTATACCTGTTTTTTTATACTCGCTAAGCTTTCTTGCAACACTTCTAACCGCTATCGACGGTGTTGCAATAATAGTGATATTATCATCCTTTACAACCGACATATCAGTTGTTATCTCTATTTCCTTTGGAAGAAAAATACCACGCAAAAGTTTTTCATTAGTGCGGTTTTTTTGTAAATTTTCTACCTCTTCTATAAATGGGGACCACAGAGTAACTTCATTTCGATTGGCAAAAGCCGAAAGTGCTAACGCCATTCCCCAGCCGCCTGAACCTAAAACGGTTATTTTAGCCATTTATTTTCTCCCTAATTTAATTTTAGATTCATTACCGGCCAAAAGACGCTTTATATTATCCTTATGCTTAATAATTACAATAGACCCCATTATTAAAATGGCTATAATTTGTGGAAAAATAAGCGCAGTCTTATCGGTAAAGAAAATTGAAAGCACAACCACGGTAATTGTAGCCGAAATAGATCCTAAGGAAACAAATTTCGAAATAAAGGTAACTGCGGCGAAAACACAAAGTCCTATTATTATAGCAACCGGACAACAAACCGCAAATATACCAACACTTATGGCAACGCCCTTGCCACCTTTAAAGCCGAAAAAGAACGGGAATATATGCCCTAACATACAAGCGACACCGCAAATATATGCACCAATTATGCCCTTTGAAAGTTCCGCTCCCGTTTGGGTAAATATATAATCAAATATAATTTTCCCCATATAGCAAGCAACAAAGCCTTTTAAAGCATCAAATACAA
>JBGVDY010000262.1:0-5093 GCA_045119585.1 Acutalibacteraceae bacterium
ATACCTGTTGTCATAGCAGACCAAACGTTTGCTGTAATCATTCGGTTTATAGCAATCTGGTTTGGTATTTGGAAAGTGATTTCGCTTTCCCCATAAGCCGAGTTGTTCTTCCTTTCCCACTTAAATATAGAAATTGGATAAAGACTAAGCCCTGTATCAAAGGCAGGTCTTACCACCGCCTTTTCGCATACCTTTATACATTTAATTGTATAGGTCATATCAGATTTATATTCCTTAAAAAGTTTACAAAGAACGGTTACCTTTCCCGAAAGCGCACTTTCCTCAATATTTGTAAGGGTAGCAATATCTGCACCGTTTAAACGTGCTTCTCTAAGTGCTACATCGGTTTCCACCTTAGTTTCTATAATGATATATGGTTGGTCTTCAATACACTCGGCATAGACATCGCCAAAATATACATCTTCAATATCCAATACCTGACAGCAAATATCTCCCTTTATTTTCACTTTTTTAAGGTCATCTGCATAAAGACCTGTTGCGATATTGCTATCCCAATAGGTGTAAAGCACACCTGTACCTGTTATGTAGGAATTGTAAAGCACCCTTTCCTGCAAGCTATCAAAGTTTATTCTTTCAGCGGTTGTGCTAAAATATTTTCCGAATGCCTTTGTTACAGCTTCAATATCGTTCACACTTCCGTCCTGTATAGTATTTTGAGAAAAATCGGTACTATTGTTTATAGGTATTCCCTCTGCCGAAAATAGCACAGAGGGTGAACGGCTTAATATTTGCGACATTTTATAATCGCCTATTCTTTTAACAACGTTATGTCGAACTAATGGCCTATCATTACCGCATTTTGCGCCATACCATTGATCTCCAATATAAAATCGCTCGTTAATGCGGTTTTGTTCGTACATACCGCGCTTGCCTAGTGTCGATTTGTACTCTACACCGCGCCTATATTCTTCAAATATCTTATTAGGCTTAATAGTCATATTATTTCTCCTTCACTAAAGGGTGGGGTATACCCACCCTTTAGATTTAAAAGTTTAGGCTACAGTAACTGTAGCAATTTCGGAAGTCATACCTGCCATTCCATTCACAATAACCTTAACAAAGAAATAATATTTACCTTCAGTAAGGTCGGTAGGAATATTCATTGAAGACCCTGTGGCATTTGCAATTTTTACTGCATTAGCGCCACCCTCATTAGAACACTTATACCATTGATAGGTAAGTGTTCCGGCAGAATTTGCGGTCACTTTAAGAGAACCGCTAATACTACCTTCTGCAACTTGAACGTCGGCAGGTTGTGAAGTAATATTAATCACAGGTGAAACCCAAGCCCAAATAGAATCCAAACCGCTTTTGTTTACAAATACATCATAATAAATTCTATAATCAAATTTGTAAGCGTCGGCATCAATGTTCTGTTCAGGTGTAAAGATACGCATATTTTCTGTTTTCTTTACAAGATGAGCTGCTGTCTTAGGGCATACAAGCATATAAATTTCGCTTGCCTTTTCTGCAGGTGTAAAACCGTTAGCTCCAAAATTATATGCAGTTTTCATACGTTCGCTTACTACAGGAATAATTGCTACGCCGTTAATTGACTTAACCTTTAATGATACGTCACCTTGTTTAAAATCGCTTATAGTAATCATTTTAGAAATTTCTGCAGAATTTTGTAATGCTGCAAACATATAACTATCAACAAAAGCTACAAGCTCTTCATCATAGCCTACTACAGACTGAACTTCATTTATAAGAGCGCATAAAGCCTCGAACGGCTTATCCTTATCGCCCTCAAGTGTGTTAGAACGGCTAACTGCAAGACCCGCAAGCTTTGAAAGTACGTAAGCATCACACTCGGGAACAACCTTAGTACGAACATATTCGCCTAAAATTTTGCCTGCAAGATTTGCAACACCGGTTTCATCCATATCTTCACGGTCAATCTGTAAAGAGCGAGCGCGATCCATAGCCATTGTGTAAGAAGTGTTGCTTACGTTAATTGCGCCTTTTGAAAAGCCTGTATCGCGGTCGTAGTCTGCAAGACCTTCAAAATCTACGTCAGGTATAATTACTGTTTTAGCACCCACAAACTTGGTAGCCAAAGCGTTATCAGCAAAAAAGCCTGTAGCCGATTTTTGTGCGAACATTTTATCAAGCTCGCTTGAATATTTAATTGCATTTTCAATAGAGTTAATAGACATAATTTTTCTCCTTAAAATTTAATCATCTTTGCCACAGTCCGCGTAAGAACTCCGCCGTTTCGGGATTTTCTCCGCCTTTTCTATTTACAAACGGACCCATTGCCGACTGATTGGCTAAATTTTGTTTTTTAATACTTTCTTTCATAACGCAGCTCTCTTTATGCAAAAATCTAAGATACTCGTCAAGAAGTAAAGTACCCTTTAATTTGGCGGCTTCAACAACACTTTCAGGTAAATCATCAATTGCAGTTATTTTTGGAAAACATTCTTTTAGCTCGCTAAAACCCCTTATTTCACTGCTATTGCCGTTTTCGAGCTTTAAGATATGCTCTGCAAACTCGTTATCTCCACCGCATTTTTCAATCACTTCATTTAAGCGCTTCTCGGCGGCATTATTTTTTAACTCGCTAATATATTCGCCAACATTTTTACCGTTTTTAATAGCTAAATCCTTTAATGCCTCGAAGTCTTTCGATATCATTTCGAACTTCATTCCCTTCTGCGCTAATTCCTGAGCCTTTTCTAAATTTAAATTAATAATTTCCTTATTAAACTTTATAGGAATAATCACTTCGGAGTTGTCGTTCGGTATGGTATCCTGTATTGTTTTGTCAGCGACTTCATCTAAAGCCGCATCTTGAACATTATTTTCTGACATATAACTCTCCTTTACTGTTGAACGCTTCCGTCATAATTTAGGAAGTTTTCATATTCTTTTTCTAGCCTTTTTGTTTTATTTAAAGGCTCAGTAGGTTTTGTCGTGCTTTTTTGCGGAACATTACTGCATCCTACAATAAGTCCCATTAAAAAAGCCGCAATACCAACAAAAATTACCGCTATAATAATCATAAATCCCATCCTCCGTTAAAATCATTTTTGGTTATTTCTCCTGTGCCTCGTTTAGTTCCTTGTTCCATTATAGGTTTGAAAAACTTAACATCTTCAAAAGCATACCTAAGTGCATCACATAAGTGGTTTTCACAATCCTTAGGCATTTTAAGTCCGTTTTCGCTGCGTTTATCGTCATAAACATAAGAAGAAAGCTCACGTATAGTATTCACACAGGAAGGATGCACCGTAATTTGATATTCACAAATGGCTGATATGCCGTTTAGAATACTGTCACGCCCTTTAACTGAAGGGGTTACTCTGCTTATACCAAGTCGCCGCAAATCGTCATTAGATTTAGGCTCTGCACAGTCTGCTCGTATGCGTTCCTTTGAAAAGCCCAACTCTTTAATCTTTTCGGCAATATCACAGTTAAGCATCCGCTTTCGGTAAAATTCATTATATATATAAATTTGTTTTTTTATGGGGTTAGCTTTAAAAGCAATAAAGGCAGTAGGATCGTTGGTGTATCCGTAATCAAGCCCAAAAAAGCTTTTCCACATATACTCTTCGCCATGTGGGATATCCACTTCCCCCACCGACCAATTTTCAAATACCAGACCTTCGGAAATACCCCAATTTCCGAGACCTGCGACCTCGTACTTTCTCCTGTCACTTTGTTTCATTCGTTCAAAAACCGCAAGGTCGGTACGATCTAAAAACTCATTACACAAATAGTTTGTAGAAAAGGTTTCTACATAAGGATAAGTAACATCAAAAAAGCGCTTTTTAAGCCAATGCGTTTCACTCCAGGGGTTAAACGTAAGGGTGGTTTGCTTGTAATAAGGGGCTGGTATTTTGCCTCTTGGCACCGAAAGGTCTAATTTATCAAAATCGGCTTCACATGCTATTTCAAAAGCTTCTTCTATCCAAACATAGTTTAAATACCCTTTTGAAACAGTTGTAGAAGCAAGTTTTAGAACGTCATCAAAACCACGGAAAAGAATTTTTTGCCCCGTCGGTTTGTAAACCATCTCCAAGGGCGATACAGTATTGTTCCAATACTCTGATACTCCTAATCTTTCCTGTGCCCATTTTAGTTGCGAAAAGGTACTGTCACGGTGTGTGTTCATAACCTGTCTTACAACTAAAAGATTACTTTTTTCTTCCTTCATTAACCTGTAAATAAAGTTAAGCGCAGTGGTGGTTGATTTTTTGGAACCTTTACCGCCTTTAAGAACGCGGTAGCGCTTTTTACAGTTCCAAAACTTTTCGTAGCCTTGTCCGACAATAGCCGAAATCTTAATCTCGGATGTCGTCAACAATAATCACCGCCTTACAGTCCGTAGACTTTTCATCGGTTTTTTCGCTAACAATAGAACGAAGCTCTTTAATAGCCGATAAATCCCCTGCGGCCGCTTTCTTATAAAGAGCTATCATAACGGCTGTTTTTCTTGTTGGGCTTTTCACACAAAAGCCTTCTTCTCTTAAAGAGAGCGTCTCTTCCGTAGATAACTTTTCATTAAGTATAGTTTTTAGGGTGTTATAAAGTAGCTTGTCATATTCTTTCATAGCGAATTCCTCCTGCCGGCACATTTATAATACTCAAAACCTTACCGACATTCACCGACATCTTTTGTTTTTTCAAAAAAATAAAAGCTTCTGCATGAATAATTCACACAGAAGCTTCTTAAATTTTATTTTTTTAAATAGCCGTTTTTATCGAACTTATACTTCTTACCGCTAATTTTTTTAGTTCCGGTTACCATTCGACCTTTTGAATCGAAATATCGCTTTTTAGAGCCGAATTTCTTCCAGCCCTTATACATATACCCCGCTTTGTTTTTTTCTACAAAGTAATAATACTTGCCACTTATTTTCTTAAGACCCAAGGTACGGTATCCGTTGCTTTTATTTAAATAATATTTTTTGCTGCCAACAGTAATCCAGCCGGTTTTCATAACACCGTTTTTATCAAAATAACGATAGTTTTTAGAAAACTTTTTCCAACCCGATTTATACACATAACCCGCACTGCTTTTTTCTACAAAGTAATAATATTTACCACTTATTTTCTTAAGACCT
>JBGVDY010000263.1:0-1929 GCA_045119585.1 Acutalibacteraceae bacterium
TTTACAAGATAATATACCCGTTTTTTCTTTTGATATGGAAACTTGCGAAAGTATATCACTACTTCAAAGCGGTAACTGTTATATCGCAATAGAGCCTTTTAAGATTAAAAGCGTATCAGATGAAAAGGTAAAGCTCGCCCATGAGCTCGGCCATTGTGAAACAGGCGCGTTCTACAATATACACGCCGTTTGTGATATTCGTGAGAAGCACGAAAACCGTGCTAATAAATGGGCAATAAAAAAGCTCATCCCTAAGAATGAGTTAAAAGAAGCTTGCAAATGGTGCCGTAACCGCTGGGAACTCTCAGAGCATTTCGGCGTAACTGAAGACTTTATGCAAAAAGCATTAGATTATTACAGAGGTATTTAAAATGAAAAAACTTCTTTCGAAAAATAGTATTCAAATTATACTTATACTTTTGCATTTTCTTAATTCAATTGCTTTAAATGAATTAATTTCAAATTCATCTGTAAAATGGTATTTTGAATACTTTGCAATTTTTTACTGTGTATTAAGTGCATTAATTATATTGGGTACTATAACAAAAAGTGAATGTTATACTATTAATCTTCATAAATCTGATGTTATTCACCACAACTATATATCAAATATAGATTACATAAAGAAACGCACCGGACTTTTAGAGGAAGATATCATTTTAAAATCAGTTGATAAATATAATCGACAATTAGAATTAAAAGAAGAAGCTGATAGCATATTTAATAATTTCGAAACACTATACAAACACTTTGAAACTATTAGCACAGAAGATAAATGGGAATTATTATATGCACTCCCATCCGAATATCACACCCTAATACTAAAAAAACTTATAAGAGAAGAATTATGAATTTCAACGAGGTGACCACATTGAAAACTGCTGCAGCTTATATCCGCGTTTCGACTGATGACCAACTTGAATACTCCCCTGACAGCCAATTAAAAGTAATCCGAGATTATGCTGAGAAGAACGATATCGCCCTTCTTGAAGATTGTATCTTTATGGAAGACGGCGGCAAATCGGGTAAAAGTATGGCTAAGCGCGAAAAATTTCTCGAACTTATCGCTCTTTCAAAAAAGAAGCCCAAGCCATTTGATATTATCCTTGTTTGGAAATTCAGCCGTTTTGCGCGCAATCAGGAAGAAGCCATCACTTTAAAATCAATGCTCAAGCGTAACGGTATTGATGTTATCTCAATTTCCGAACCGCTCCCCGAAGGTCCTTTTGGTGACTTAGTCGAAAGAATAATCGAATGGACCGACTCTTATTACCTTGTAAACTTAAGCCAGGAAGTAAAGCGCGGTATGAAAGAACGTGCCGGGCGCGGCGAACCTGTCGCTCCCCCACCAATCGGCTATGATTCTAAAGATAATCAATACATACCAAATGCTGATGCAGAGTTTGTCAAAGGGATATTTAACGATTATCTTAACGGCTTAGGTCTTCGCGCCATTGCCGTTAAGTATGGTGACTTAGGTATGCGAACAAAACGCGGTAACTTACCCGATAACCGTTGTATTGAATATATGCTCCGCAACCCTGTTTACACGGGTAAAATTCGTTGGAGCGTTGACGGCCGAGCCGCATCCACCAGACACTACGATAACCCCAATATTATGATATCCCAAGGCAAACACCAATCCATAATTTCCGAAGAAACATTTAATAATGTGCAAGCAAAACTTGATGAACAAAAACGCATGTATGGAAAATATCAACGTTGCGAGCAAAGAATAGCATGGATGCTTAAAGGTTTAATACGCTGTTCAGAGTGCGGCTCTACTCTAATCGCAATAAATACCAAGTCCCCTTCCCTGCAATGCCACAGCTACGCAAGGGGTACTTGTAAGGTTTCACACAGCATAACAGTTAAGAAAGCAACCGAAGAAATTATAAGTTATTTAGAAAACGCGGCTATAACAGGTAA
>JBGVDY010000264.1:0-6434 GCA_045119585.1 Acutalibacteraceae bacterium
TACCTGTATTTCGCCTGGTTCCCAAACATATTCAAGTTCTACGTTATAAAACTTCATATCTTCGGTTGTAAGCGTAAATTCAACCCTTGCGGTCTCGCCCTTCTTAATTGCAACCTTCTTAAAGCCCTTGAGTTCTTTTAAAGGTCTAGATACCGCAGCATACGGGTCTCGGATATATAGTTGTACCGTTTCAACACCATCACGCTCGCCAATATTGGTAACGTCAACACTTGCAGTAAGGGTTTCACCTTCGGTTAAAGTTTCCTTGGAAAGTTTAATTTCACCATACTCAAACTCGGTATAGGTCATACCTTCACCAAAGGTGTATAAAGGTGTAAGCGGGCAATCAATATAGCCTGTTACAAAATAATCCTCAGTTACGGGTGAATGGCTTGTCGGGAAATTAGCGTAATAAATAGGACATTGACCAACTGTATGTGGGAAGCACATTGTAAGACGACCTGTAGGTGCCTTCTCACCAAACAATATATCGGCAATACCGTCAGCCGCCATAATTCCGGGGAACCAAGCCACGATAACCGCCTTTGCTTTTTCAGAAATCTCGCTTATATCAAGTGGACGATGGTTAAAAAGAACAACAACTATATTGTCATTCACTTCAGCTACTGCATCAAAAAGTTCCTTTTGAATTAGCGGAATTTCAATATGAGTTCTGGAAGTAAGCTCGCCACCCATAAAGGTATGCTCGCCTATACACATAACAACTGTATCAGCGTTCTTTGCAGCTTCAACCGCTTTAGCAATCTTTTCTTTACGGGCCACCGCATCGTGTTCAACGTAATCGGCGACACGTTCACCTCTGCGGGGATTAAACTTAAATATAGGCTCATCTTCACCTAAAAGCATACAACCTTCTTGGAAAGTAAAGTTGCCGTCAGGATATCTTTCATTAATTGCGGTATGTATGTTTTTAAGGTCAATCTTGTATTGGTGGCGGATTGACCAACCGCCAAACATATCGGGCTCTTCAACATAAGGACCTATAAAAGCAACCTTCTTATTATCCTTAGCATTAAGTGGAAGAAGCTTATCTTCATTTTTAAGAAGCACCGAAGTGCGACTAACCGCATCCTGTGCCAAAGCCAAGGCTTCTGAGTTGTTTTTTAATTCGTCGGATTTCAAAGCATCGGTATAACGGTAAGGATTCTCAAATAAACCAAGCTTATTTTTAAGTTGTAATACACGCATAACCGCACGGTCTATTTGCTCCATCGTAATCTCGCCCTTTTCCAAAAGTTCAGGGAGACCGTTATGGTAACAGTAAAGGCACATTTCAATATCAACCTGTGCTTCAAGGGCGAGTTTGGCAACCTCGGAATCAGTTTCGGGCACACCGTGACTTTTCATAGTACGGGTTGAGCCATAGTCGGTAATATGTGCGCCGTCCCATCCCCATTCGTTCCTCAAAATATCAGTCATCAAATGCTTATCGCCATCAGCAGGGATACCTGCATTAGCAGTAAATGAAGACATTATAAGTGCACTACCGGCATCACAACCTGCTTTATAAGCAGGCAAATAATATTGACGCAAAAAGCGTTCCGATGTATTAACTACGCCATATTCACGGCCACCTTCTACCAAACCGTAAGCAGCAAAGTGCTTAACACAAGCGGCGAGTGTGCCTTCCTTGGAAAGGTCGTCGCCTTGGTAACCCTTAACAGCCGCTACGCCCATTTTTGAAGTTAAATACGGGTCTTCACCATAAGATTCCATTACACGCCCCCAACGCGCATCTCGGCAAATATCCACCATAGGTGAAAAGGTTACATGCAAACCCGAAACACTGGCTTCCCTTGCAGTTTCACGCGATATTGCTTCTACCAGTTCAGGCTCAAAAGAACAAGACTGTGCCAAAGGTATTGGGAATATTGTTGCAAAGCCGTGAATAATATCAAGCATAAATATCATCGGGATATGGTGCGGATGATTCTTTATATGCTTTTCTTGAATTTCCCTGATTTTATCGGGACCCACCACATTGATAACAGAACCCGACATATTAACTTCATCTTCGGTTAGTATATGTCTGTCATCACTACCGGTAATTATTCCGTTTTCACCAAAATAAGCACCTGTTATTTGCTGTAGTTCCCCTAACTTTTCTTCAAGTGATAAGTCGGACAATAATTCCTTTAGTTGCTTTTCGGTCATATTAAGCACCTCTTTTTATCTACTTACCTAATTCCTTTGTGCGCTTGTAAGAAGCGTTCAAGGCATCATTTACATTCTTATCAAAATCTGAATTTTGTAGCGACATTACACCCTCTATAGTAGAGCCTTTAGGACTACAAACTTCTTTGCGTAAGGTTTCGGGCGTTTTTCCGCTTGTAAGCATAAGACGAGCCGCTCCCAACAAGGTTTGTGCGGCATATTCTATTGCCTTTGTCTTTACTAGACCTAACTCTTCGCCCGCTTTAGCCATACTCTCAGCAAACATATATACAAATGCAGGTCCACAACCTGAAATAGAGCAACCCGCATCAATAAGCGTTTCATCTAATTTATCTAATTTACCCGAGAATTTTAAAATATTTAAAAATTCGTTTTCTTCGCTTTCCGTTATAATAGGGCACAGCGAGTATAAAATCATACCTTCACCTACGGCTACAGGCGTATTGGGCATAATACGAATGGTAGGAAGCTTATCTCCTATCATTTCACTTAAAGTAGAAATTTTTATCCCTGCCGCCATAGTTACTAATATAAATCTATCGGTACGGGATTTTAAAATATCACCGATTTCACCTATTAAATCCGCCATTCCTTGTGGTTTTACACCCAAAAAGATATAATTTGCAGTTTTTGCAATATCATCTACTGTAACTACTGTGCCACCTGTTTCGACAGCAAGAGCATTGGCTTTTTCGTTATCCATATCGGCAAGTAAAACATCACATATTTCAGATTTTGCAACTGCTTTAGCCAAAGCACCGCCCATATTACCGCAACCAATAAATCCAACCTTAATTTTTTCCATTATCTCACCTGACCATTGCCTTCAATAATATATTTATAGGTATTAAGTTCCATAAGTCCCATAGGGCCCCTTGCATGAAGTTTTTGAGTAGAAATACCCATTTCGCAACCAAGACCAAACTCACCGCCATCGGTAAAACGGGTAGACGCATTAACGTAAACCGCCGCGGAATCTACAAGACTTGTGAACGTTTTTGCAGCATTATCATCTGTAGTTATAATACTTTCACTATGGTGTGTTGAGTGGTTTGCTATATGATTTATAGCTTCTTTTACACCGTCAACAACCTTTACCGCCATTATATAATCTAAAAATTCGGTATCAAAATCGGTGCTTGTTGCTGCAACGGCATCTATTATTTCACATACCGCACTATCTCCCCTAAGCTCTACTCTATCTTTAAACATATCATAAAGCATAGGTAAAAATTTCGGAGCTATTTCTTTATCTACAAGGCAAACCTCCATTGCATTACAAACTGAAGGACGGCTTGTTTTAGCGTTGTTTATAATGTTTAAAGCCTTATCTATATCGGCCGTTTTTTCAACAAAAATATGGCAAATACCCGTACCGGTTTCAATACAAGGAACGGTTGCATTTTCGGTACAGGCTTTAATAAGCCCCTTGCCGCCACGTGGAATAAGTAAATCAACGTAACCCGTTGCAGTCATGAGCTCGTTAGCGCTATTTCGTGTTATATCTTCTAAAAGATTAACGTAATCTTCGCTAAGACCGCTGTTTTTAAGGCCAATTTTCAAAGCATCAACTATAGCTTTTGAAGAATTATACGCTTCCTTACCGCCACGAAGTACGCAAACGTTACCGCTTTTAAAGCTAAGCGCCGCCGCATCCGAAGTAACGTTAGGACGGCTTTCGTAAATAATTGCCACAACGCCAAACGGCACCGATACTTTATTTACCTTTAAACCGTTTTGTAATTCTACACTTGATAATACTTTTCCCACACCGTCAGGTAAAGCAGCAACCTCCAAAATACCCTTTGCCATACCTTCTATTCGCTTTTCATCAAGGGCAAGTCTATCAATCATAACGTCACTTATCTTGCCCTTGGCATTTTCTATATCAATTTTATTAGCCGCTAAAATTTCATCACTATATGAAAGCAAAGCCTTTGCCATATTATGCAAGGCTTTGTTTTTTTCTTCTGTACTAAGAATACTCTCACGTGAGAGTTTTTTTGCTTTTTGCAAAACTTCTAATGTCGTCATTATTTTGCACCTTTAAAACGAGTTCCAACACTCTTTCCTTCAACAATAGAATATAGCAAAATTGGATTATTACCGTTAGCTATTACCATATCTATACCGCGCTCTGTTACAATTTTTGCTGCCTTAAGCTTAGTTTTCATACCGCCTGTACCAAGCTTACTACCAGCGCCGCCTACCATTTGTTCAATCTCGGGGGTTATTTTTTCTACAGTATGTAAAAGCTCGGCGCTCGGGTTTTCACGTGGGTCAGCGGTATAAAGACCGTCAATATCGCTTAAAATAATAAGCAAATCGGCATCGCACGCGGTGGCCACAATTGCGCCTAAGGTATCGTTATCACCAATTTCAATTTCATTAGTAGAAATTGTGTCATTCTCGTTAATAATTGGAATAGCCGAAAGTTCTAACAAACGGGACATTGTATTTGTAAAGTTTGCTTTACGGTCAGCGTGTTCAATATCATCACCGGTAAGAAGTATTTGCGCAACAGTGTGATTATACTCAGAAAAAAGTCTATCGTAAGTATACATAAGCTCGCATTGACCAACAGCTGCTGCAGCCTGCTTGGTGGGAATATCGGTAGGTTTTTTCATAAGTCCTAACTTACCACTGCCCATACCTATAGCGCCCGAAGACACAAGTATTACTTCATTTCCCGCGTTTTTAAGGTCACTCATAACCTTGCAAAGCTCTTCTACGCGCAAAATATTTAAAAGCCCCGTAGAATGTGCTAAGGTTGATGTACCTATTTTTATTACTATACGCATAGTATATCTACTTCCTTAAAGCTTAAACTAAAGTTGCCGCCATAACCGCCTTGATTGTATGCATACGGTTTTCGGCTTCCTCAAATACTATTGACTGACTGCTTTCAAAAACAGAATCGGTAACTTCCATTTCGGTTATACCGAACTTCTCGCCTACTTGTTTTCCAAGAGTTGTCTTTAAATCGTGGAACGAAGGTAAGCAGTGCATAAATACCGCCTTTTCACCTGCGTTTTGCATAATTTTATCGTTAACCTGATAAGGTGTTAAATCCTTAATACGCTCTTCCCAAACGTTATCGGGCTCACCCATAGAAACCCAAACGTCGGTTGCAATAACGTCAGCATTTTGGGTGGCTTTCATCGGGTCGGTCTGGAAGGTAATTGTGCCACCGTTTTCTTTTGCAATTTCTAAACACTTATCAACAAGTTCTTTTTCGGGGAAGTATTTTTCGGGCGCACAAACTGTAAAGTTTACACCCAATTTTGCACAAGCCACCATATAAGAATTACCCATATTGTAACGGGCATCACCCATATAAACAAAGTTAATGCCTTCTATTTTGCCAAAGTGTTCTTTAACTGTTAAAAAGTCGGCAAGCATTTGTGTTGGATGGAATTCATTAGTAAGACCATTCCAAACAGGAACCCCTGCATATTTTGCTAATTCTTCAACAATTTCCTGACCGAATCCGCGGTACTCAATACCGTCATAAATACGACCTAAAACTCTTGCGGTATCGGCAATGCTTTCTTTTTTACCTATTTGAGAGCCCTGTGGGTCTAAATAAGTAACACCCATTCCTAAATCGTATGCCGCAACTTCAAAGCTGCAGCGTGTGCGAGTACTTGTTTTTTCAAAAATAAGCGCAATATTCTTGCCTTCGCACAAGCGATGCGGAATACCCGCTTTTTTCTTATATTTAAACTCAGCAGCTAAATCTATTAAGCATTCAATCTCTGCTTTAGAAAAATCGAGTAGCTTTAAAAAACTTTTTCCTTTAAAATCCATTATATTTTACCCTCCAAAAAAGCGGACAAGAATTTTATTTGTGTGTCTACCGACTCGGGTCCTGTAGAGCCCTTAGAAATACGCTTATTAACACAGGTTTCAAGTGAAATTTCTTCGTATAAATCGGTATTAAAGGTTTGGTCAAATTCTTTATATTTTTCTATAGGCATAGTTTCAAGTACAATGTTTTCTTTTATACAGTAGCCTACAATTTCGCCAACGTGCTTATATGCAGTTCTAAATGGCATACCCTTTTTAACAAGATAATCAGCTAAATCGGTTGCATTTATAAAGCCTTTTTGTGCCGCTTTGTACATATTGTCTTTTAAAACGGTCATGGTAGCAATCATTGGTGTGAATACACCTAAACACATTTTAACTGTATCAATAGCATCAAAAATTGCTTCCTTATCCTCCTGCATATCCTT
>JBGVDY010000265.1:0-5252 GCA_045119585.1 Acutalibacteraceae bacterium
TGCCTTTTTTAATCATATCCATCATTTTGCCAAGATGAACAAACTTGTAACCAATAATGGTATCGTTTTCATCAACAGCAATTTTGGTAATGTAGCCTTCAGCAAGTTCAAGATAACGTGGACCCTTTGCAAGAGTTGCATAGGTTGTACCACATTGTGAACGAAGACCCTTACCTAAGTCTTCAAGACCTGCACCAATCGGCAAACCGTCTTCAGAGAAAGCGGTTTGTGTACGACCGTAAACAATTTGTAAGAAAAGTTCACGCATTGCGGTGTTAATAGCATCGCACACAAGGTCGGTATTTAAAGCTTCAAGAATGGTTTTACCAACCAAGATTTCAGAAGCCATAGCAGCCGAGTGTGTCATACCCGAACAACCAATAGTTTCAACCAACGCTTCTTGAATTATACCCTCTTTAACATTGAGAGTAAGTTTGCAAGTACCTTGTTGGGGTGCGCACCAACCGATACCGTGGGTAAGACCGGAAACATCTTTTACTTCCTTTACTTGAACCCATTTGCCCTCTTCCGGAATGGGAGCAGGACCGTGATATGTACCCTTTGCTAAAGGACACATATTTTCTACTTCGTGTGAATAGTTCATATATGTACTCCTTTCGGTTATATAACAACATTATATCAAAATGTTATTAGAAACTCAATAGTCTAAATGACAAAATATTAACATATTTGTGCAATTATACTGTTAAAATAATCAATTGCTTCGCATTTTTCTTTTGTAATAAGTTCTTGCTTTTTTGAAAATTCGATTTGCTCGCCTAATATTTTTAAAATATTAGCCTTTAATACTTCGTTTCTGCCAAGCACCAAGTTAACAAGTTCTTTACTGTTATCACTTTTATCTTTGGTTAAAATTTCATTACAAACCTTTGTGACCTCTACTACCAACTGACCTATAACAGATGCGGCATACTGCATTTCATCTGAAAGCTCTACACCCTTATGCGAGTTCATTTCATTCTCCTTATTATGAGCATTTAATTTTATAACTTCTTCAGTTTTTTCGGCAAGTGAATTGGTTAAACGCTCTATAGTTTTGTCCTTTTCAAGCATTGCGCATTCAAGCACTGCAACCCGTTGATTTGTTTTATCTTCAGGTTCGTACGCAGGCTCTAACAACTGTTCATGCTCAGTTACTTCAAAATCGCTATCTTCAACCTCTTCGTAACCGGTTGCTAAATTGCGTAATGATGGTAAAAACTTCACCAATAAGCAACCTATTAACACCGCACCTATTATGCCGACAGTATCAAGCAAAACGTCTCTTAATTCACAACTTCTGCCATTCACGAAATACTGATGGAATTCGTCACTAACGGCATATACAAACGATAATGCCACACTTAAAAACGTACGTACATAAAAGCGCATTTTCGTATAGCTTAAAAAACTTAAAAAGCTTAAAAAACCTAGAATAGCAAAAGTAATTATGTGAGCAGTTTTTCTTGTGACAAACTGAAACGACTCAACAACTTCACCTTGCTCGGTAGAAGTTAAATCTTCAAACCCGGGATAAACCTTTTCTGCTATCACTTCAATAACGCTACCGCTCATTTCACTTGAAACCGCGGCAGGCTGAGCCGACATATAGAATATGAAGCCCATCCATAAAACAAGTAATATTATACTTAAAGCCCTAAAAAAAGAACGCATAATGCTCTCCTTATTATTTATTTATCCAACTCTTTTATAGAAGCTCATCGGATTAACCCAGGCACCGTTTACTGCAATACCAAAGTGTAAATGTGCGCCTGTTGAACGACCTGTAGAGCCTATATAACCTACTATTTGGCCTTTCTTTACCTTTTGACCTTTGCTAACTACGATAGAAGCCATATGTGCATAATAAGCGACATAAGTTTTACCGTTTTTGCTACCATGGTTAATCGTAATATAGTTACCGTAACCGTTACCGCAACAGTTTCTTACAGGTTTTTTGCCATAGTTATGTCTACAACTATTAGAATATGTTGTAACAACACCATCGGCTATTGCAACAATTTTATCGCCCCAGCAGTTGCCGTTTGCAATATCCAAGCCGTTATGGTATCTTCCCCAACGTGGACCGTAGTAGGAAGAAATACGGCTTACTGTAGGTGTAGGCCACAAAAAGTCCTTACCATCGTATTTAACGTTAACGTTAGAACCGCTTGAGGCACTAAGTATAGCATTAAGAGCATTTTGCATTTGCTTAAGTTCTTTTTCAACCTGAGCGTTTTCGTTCTTAGCTTCGTTTTGGTCCTTACTAATAGAATTTATTACCGACTGAATATTGTTTTCTTCCTTAGCAAGTTCAGCTTTTTTCTCGTTAATTTTAGACTTGACTTCAACTTGTTCTTCTAAAAGCTTTTTATTTTCTTCCTGTTTTTCTTCAAGCTTTTTAATTTCGGCAACAAGGTCTTCTATCATTTTTTTATCCCTTGCAGAAACCGAAGCAGTCAACTGTGACAACTGTAAAAAATCAGAAAAATCTTCAGCGCCTAAAAGTATTTGAACGCTACCGCCGTTATTGCTCATATAAATCGCGCGCAAACGCTTTTTAAATGCCAATTTATCGGCTTCGATTTGCTTATTATTCTTCTTTATTTCAGCCTTATTTGCCGAAATTTTACTGTTAATAGAATTAATTTGTCTATTGCAAGCATCAATTTGGCTTTGAACGTTTGCCATTTTGCGTTCAATAGCGCCCTTTAATTCTTTTTGCTTGTTTATTTTGCCTTGATATTCCTTAATCTCGGCCTCTAATTTTTTTGATTCAGCTTCAAGCTTACTTATTTCCTGCTGTATTTCCGATTTAGAAGCCGCACCGGCATCTGTTACAAAAAACGCAGTAACTGTAAGCGCAACCATCAAAACTACAGAAATAATTTTAATATATTTCTTGTACATAAAAACTCCTACATTTAAATTTAGATTGCCGCAAATTCGCTTCCCTCTTTACGGAGGTACTTACTAATCATAATAAGACTACCTATTACACCCGAAAGTATACCTATACCTAAGAACATAAGTACCAAGAACCAAGCCATATCGCCAAAGGCTATTACACTGCCAAAGGTTTTAATAATGGTTTCAGTAGCAATACGGTAACAACAATATAGTATACCTTCCGCAATAAGCGCCGATATAACACCGATAACCATACCCTCAACTACAAATGGGAGTCTGATAAATGCATCGGTAGCACCTACAGCCTTCATAATACTAATTTCAAGCTTACGAGTATACATTGTTACGCGAATAGTGTTAGAAACTATAACAAGAGAAATAATCATAAGTATAGCAATAATCCAAATTCCTGCAACCGCGATACCGTTTTCAATAGCTGAAAGCTTTTCTGCTAAGCCACTATTTGATTGAATTGTATCTATACCGTTAAGTTTTTCTATTTCTTTTATTGTATCATCAAATAACGCCATATCGGTCATAGCAATTTTTGCTGCACCGGGAAGTGGGTTTTCACCGTCTTTTTCAAGAAAGGTAAAATACTTCTTTTGGTTGTCAAGCATAGTTTCAGTAGCGGTTTTAAGACCCTCTTCGCTTGAAACAAAAGTTACCGAAGCAACATTAGGTATTTTTGCAATCTCATCGCAAAGTGCCTTTGCTTCCGCCTCGTTATGTATAACATAATCAGAGGGGCGGATACCGTATTTATCGGCTTTTTCGCTTTTATCCCCTTTAAGCTTTGCATCGCCATAACGTGCCCAACTGTAATCCTTCATATAAGCCATTACAACGTTTTGCTTTTCAAGGTTGCCCATAGCCATATTAACATTTTCGGAAATCATTACCGCCAATCCTATGATTACCATACAAGCAACCAAAACACCAACCGACGCTATAGTCATAAGGCGGTTAGTCCAAGTGTTTTTAACACCCTCTTTTAAGAGGTACCTAAAGCTTCCAAGTTTCATTATAGGTCACCTCCTGCATTATCTGCCACAATCTTACCGCCATCAAGCATGATAACGCGGTGTTGGAAATCACGTACAAGGTTATGGTCATGAGTTACCATCAACACAGTGGTACCGCGTCTATTAATTTCGGTAAGTAATGATACAATTTCATAAGACATTGTAGGGTCAACGTTACCTGTAGGCTCGTCCGCAATTATTAAATCGGGAGAATTTACAAGTGCTCGCGCAAGACCTACACGCTGTTGCTCACCACCGGAAAGCTGATTAGGCATTGAGCGCGCCTTATGTCCAAGACCTACAAGCGAGAGCGCCTTTGTAACCTCACGACGTATATTACGGCTATCAGCACCTACAACATGCATAGCAAAAGCCACATTTTCAAAAACGTTCATATTAGGTATCAAGCGGAAATCCTGAAACACAATACCCATTGTACGACGTAAAAGCGGAACCGTTCTCCGCTTCATTTTAGTAAGGTTAAAGCCATTTACTACAATTTTACCTGTATTGGCTTTTTCTTCGCGCATAATAAGCTTCATAAAAGTACTCTTACCTGCACCCGAAGAACCTACAACGAACACAAACTCGCCACTGTTAATTTTAATATTAACATCATCTAAGGCGTTTGTTCCTGTATTATAGGTTTTAGATACGCCATGAAACTCGATAATTGGTTTTTCTTCGCGTACCGTAAAGCCTTCTTTTAACTGTCCCATTCAAAAAATCCTTTTCTTAATATTTAATAGGGTTACTCTTCAAATACTTATTAACCATTAATGCAATCTTGAATATAATTGCATGGTCAAATTCACGAAGATCTAAGCCTGTAATCTTCTTGATTTTTTCAAGTCTGTAAACCAAGGTGTTACGGTGAACAAACAACTTACGTGATGTTTCCGAAACGTTAAGATTATTTTCAAAGAAACGCTGAATGGTAAATAAAGTTTCTTGATCAAGATTTTCAATAGAGCCGCGTTTGAAAACTTCCTTTAAGAAAGATTCACAAAGGGTGGTAGGCAACTGATAAATAAGTCTTGCAATACCTAAATTATCATAAGAAACAATAGTCTTTTCAGTATCGAATACCTTACCTACTTCAAGTGCCGCCTGTGCTTCCTTGAATGAACGTGCCAAATCCTTAAGGTTATTTACTGTTGTACCAATACCAATAACAACGTGAGCGTAAAACTCGCCTGAAATAGTATCAGCAATAGTAGAAGCCATTTTTTCTATAACCTTGGTTTCTATTCCTTGTGAAGTTTCCTTAACAAGAGCAATATCAGTTTCGTTAACATTTATTATAAAGTCCTTGGT
>JBGVDY010000266.1:0-3878 GCA_045119585.1 Acutalibacteraceae bacterium
AATAGGCAGATATACAACCTACGTTGCATTATTTGTAAAGGTAACTTGGAAGCCTATTCCCCACGAAAGTAAAATTACAATTGAAGATATAAAGAAGCATAAAGAAACTGTAACAAAAAATTGATTAAAGGAGAATAATTATGAAAATTGCTTTAGGTTGTGACCACGGTGGTCTTGAACATAAAAATGCTATATTGGAGCATCTAAAATCCCGTGGTTTTGAGGTAGAAGATTTTGGTATTTACGAACAGGTTTCGGTAGATTATCCCGATATTGCAATAAAGGTTGCTAACGCTATCAAGGATGGCGAGTGCGAAAGGGGAATTTTGGTTTGCGGAACAGGTATAGGTATGTCACTTGCGGCAAATAAGGTTAAGGGTATTCGTGCCGCTGCTTGCAGTGAACATTTTTCTGCTAAATATACCCGTTTACACAATGATTCCAATATTCTTTGTCTTGGTGGTAGAGTTATTGGAGTTGGTACTGCGCTTGAACTTGTGGATCTTTTTGTCGATACCGAGTTTGAAGGTGGCAGACACGCTACACGTGTTGGCAAAATTGCCGCTATTGAAGAGAGAAATTAATTGACAAATCGCTAATATAGTGGTAAAATAGCAAATATATAAAGGCTTTGACGGAAACAGTAACCTAAACGTAAAGTTTTAGAGAGAAGCTAAAAGGTGAAAATGCTTCCTTGAAATTTAGGTGAAGACCACTCCCGAGCTGTACTGCGGTAAAAAAGCAGTAACGTATTCCGCGTTAAGGATTAAGAGTTAAAATTAAGGTGGAACCGTGTATAATGCACCCTTAATGTCTTTTAAAGGCATCAAGGGTGTTTTGTTTTTTCCACTAGTTTAAAAGGAGAATATTATGAAGGTTATTTACAACGACGGCGTAGTTGCAGAAGTAGAAGAAAAAGAAGAACAGCTTCACATACTTCGCCACACAGCAGCACACATTATGGCTCAGGCTATAAAGCGACTCTACCCGCAAGCAGATTTTGCTTACGGTCCTGCTACCGAAAAAGGCTTTTACTATGACGTAGATTTAGGTGATGAAACCCTTAGCGAAGAAGATTTAGGCAAAATTGAAGCCGAAATGAAGAAAATCGTTAAAGAAAATCTTCCTATTAAGCCGTTTATTCTTCCGCGCGAAGAAGCTATTGCGCTAATGGAAGAAAGAAAAGAAAGCTATAAGGTAGAGCATATTGGCGACCTTGCAGAAGATGCAGTTATAAGCTTTTATCAGCAGGGTGAATATGTTGATATGTGCGTTGGTCCGCACCTTACCTACACCAAGGTTTTAAAGGCATTTAAGCTTACTAAAACAAGCGGTGCTTATTGGAAGAATGATAAAAATAATAAGATGCTTACCCGTATTTACGGTATCGCTTTTGCTTCTCAGCCCGAGCTTGACGATTACCTTAAGCTCTTAGAAGAAGCAGAGCGTAGAGACCACCGTAAAATTGGTAAAGAAATGAACCTATTTATGATGAGTGAAGAAGGTCCGGGATTCCCGTTCTTCTTACCAAACGGTATGGCTCTTAAGAATGCGCTTATCGATTATTGGAGAAACATTCACTATAGAGAAAACTACGTTGAAGTTTCTACACCGCTTATTATGAATCGCAGACTTTGGGAAACCAGCGGCCACTGGGACCATTATAAAGACAATATGTATTCTACCACCATTGATGAGGAAACATATTGCATTAAGCCTATGAACTGCCCCGGTGGTGTTATGGTTTATAAGAGTCAGTTACACTCTTATAGAGATTTACCACTTAGAGTTGGTGAATTAGGTCTTGTACACCGTCACGAATTAAAGGGTGCGCTTCACGGTTTATTCCGTGTTCGTTGCTTCACTCAGGACGATGCTCATATCTTTATGACAAAAGACCAAATTACCGATGAAATTATGAACGTAGTTCATCTTATAAACGAAGTTTACGAAAAATTTGGCTTTAAGTATTTTATCGAGCTTTCAACCCGTCCCGAAGACAGTATGGGTAGCGACGAAGATTGGGAAGCAGCAACCCAAGGTCTTAAGGGTGCGCTTGAAAAGTTAGGTCTTCCTTACGTTATTAACGAAGGCGACGGCGCTTTCTACGGTCCTAAGATTGACTTCCACCTAGAAGATAGCCTTGGCAGAACCTGGCAATGCGGTACTATTCAGCTTGACTTCCAAATGCCAATTAACTTCGAGCTTGAATACACCGATGAAAACGGTGAAAAGCAACGTCCTATTATGATTCACCGCGTATGCTTCGGTTCTATTGAACGCTTTATTGGTATTATTACCGAGCATTTTGCAGGTAAGTTCCCCGCATGGCTCGCTCCTGTTCAGGTTAAGGTTCTTCCTGTTTCTGAAAAGACACTTGACTATGCTAAGGGTATTTATGAACAACTTATGGCAGCAGGTATTCGTTGTCAGTTAGACGAAAGAAATGAAAAAATCGGTTACAAGATAAGAGAAGCACAGGCAGTTGACCGCGTTCCTTATATGCTTATTTTAGGTGCTAAGGAAGCTGAAAACGGCACAGTTTCAGTAAGAAACCGCGACACATTGGAAACTACCGAGATGAGCAGCGCTGATTTTATTACCGGTCTTTGCGAAGATATTAAGAATCGCAAGTAATAAAAATATTGACAAATAAAATATTATAAAATATAATAGAAAAATAAATTTTTGAAAAGGTGATTTAGATGAAAAACGAATATTTAAATTCAGTTCTTGAAAAAGTAAAAGCACGTAATGCTAACGAGCCTGAATTTATTCAAGCAGTTACCGAAGTGCTTGCAAGTTTGGAGCCTGTTGTTGAAAAGCGCCCCGATTTTGTTGAGTCAGGTGTTATTGAGCGTATGGTAGAACCTGAACGTCAAATCGTTTTCCGCGTTCCGTGGATTGATGATAACGGCAAGGTTCAGGTTAACAGAGGTTTCCGTGTACAATACAACTCTGCTATTGGTCCTTACAAGGGCGGCCTACGTTTCCATCCTTCAGTTAATGCTTCTATCATTAAGTTCTTAGGATTCGAGCAAACCTTCAAAAACAGCCTTACCAGTCTTCCTATGGGCGGCGGTAAAGGTGGTGCAGACTTTGACCCACGCGGCAAGTCTGATGCTGAAGTTATGCGTTTCTGCCAAAGCTTTATGACAGAGCTTTACAGACACATCGGTCCTGATACCGACGTTCCTGCAGGTGATATCGGTGTAGGCGCTAGAGAAGTTGGTTATCTCTTTGGTCAATATAAGAGAATTTGTAACGAATTTACCGGTGTTCTCACAGGTAAGGCAGTTCCTTCGGGTGGTTCTTTAATTCGTCCTGAAGCTACAGGTTTTGGTGCAGTTTACTACACCCACGAAGTACTTAAGTCATTCGGTGAAGACATTAAGGGCAAAACCTTTGCAGTATCCGGTTTCGGTAACGTTGCTTGGGGTACGGTTAAAAAGGTTACCGAGCTTGGCGGTAAGGTAGTTACTATCTCCGGTCCTGACGGTTACGTTTACGATGCTGACGGTATCAACACCGAAGAAAAAATTAACTTCTTACTTGAAATGCGCGCTTCTTGTCGCGATAAGGTACAAGATTATGCAGATAAGTTTGGCGTTCCTTTCTATGCAGGCAAGCGTCCTTGGGAAGTTAAGGTTGACGTAGTTATGCCTTGTGCTACCCAAAATGAAGTTGGTATTGACGACGCTAAAAACATTGTTGCTAACGGCGTTAAGTATTATATGGAAGTTGCTAATATGCCTACTACTGAAGAAGCATTTGATTATCTTAAGAAGAATGGTGTAGTTATTGCTCCTTCTAAGGCTGTTAACGCAGGTGGCGTTGCAGTTTCCGGTCTTGAAATGAGCCAGAACTCAATGCGTTAT
>JBGVDY010000267.1:0-9638 GCA_045119585.1 Acutalibacteraceae bacterium
TTTCGGCTACCGTATTATAGCTTGTGTTTGGTGATAAGGGTGGTTCGGTATCAGGATTATCGATGTCCGGAAGAACTGAATCGATGCCGTCAGAAGAACCAATGTCAATGGTATCATCCTTGAATTCATTAATATTACCGCTTTGAATTATGGAATCTGTTGAAACAGGTTCTTTTGTGACTTCAAATAGATATGTAGGAAAGGTAGATATTACCGCAATAGCAAGAATAGCTAACACTAAACTTACAGAAACGATAACAACTGTTTTTTTCTTCATATTTTCACCTAAAAAGATGCGTTATTTTAAAATTTCGTCGATGTCGCCACCCTCGTTTCCGTTACCGCCGGGGTTAAGGCTATCAGCTTCACCGTCGCAAAGGAATGAGAGAATTTCAATTTCGGGCTCAATAAAAGTTTTTTTCATTATATTTACCTCTTAACAATTAATGGGTTTAAAGCGTATTACTATTTAGAAACAGTAGTGGTTCTAGCATTAAC
Organism: Acutalibacteraceae bacterium; assembly: GCA_045119585.1. Taxonomy (GTDB): domain Bacteria; phylum Bacillota; class Clostridia; order Oscillospirales; family Acutalibacteraceae; genus UBA737. The sequence continues at coordinate 499 of JBGVDY010000267.1, forward strand.
GGAGATTTTAATATCTTCGCTATTAGTTTTTGAATAAGAATATGCAATACCTGTATATGTGCCGGAAGCATTATTTACGCGTACAGCGTATTCTAAAGTCTTTCCATCTTCGCTTTGCCACATAACTTTAGTTTGAGGAACGATATATACATTAATCTTTTCACTGCCAACTTTGTAGCTTACATAATCGTAACCCTCTATCTTTGTAAGGGCATTCTTATAAATAACTTTAACAAACTCTTGAATGGTGTAACCTTTTTGAATGTAATGGTTTCTTAAAGCTTCCCAGTTACCTTCAAAAATTAAAGTACCGTGATTATAGGTATCAGCTTGTACTGAGTATGTACCAAAGCGCAAATTATTAGGTGCATTCTTTTCGTTAGAAACACCGTATGTGATAAGACCTGCATCAGCGGAAGGTTTAGTAAAGGTTGAATATGTGTACTTTTTAGAAGCATCTAATGCAAAAGCACCTGTTGCAGGGTCTTTTGCTACAAATTTACCGTCTGCATCTAAAACACTACCGTAAGGGATAAAGGTATCATCATTAGGTTGAGCAAGCTCAGTTGCTGCGTCATTGGTAGTAGTTTCTTCAGGTTTAAAATCAGCCACAACGTCTAATGTTGCGGTAGCGCCTTCAACGTCAACTAATTCAGTACCACTTTTAGCGTATTCGCCTTCAACTTCAATTTTAGCACCTACAGCGGTGGGTTTAACCTTGAATATAAGCTTACCATCTTTTTCGCCTGTTAAATCAACTAACTTAAGTGCGGTATCGCCTGATTTGTAGTTTCCGTTTTCAACAAGGTCAAATGTGAAACCGGTAGACTTTTCTAACTTAAGACCGGTCGCGTTGGTAACAGTAACATCTACATCCATACCTTTTATGGTTGTAAAATCATCGAAACTTACGGTGAAATAAGTTTCATCACCTACAAGAATGGAGCTACCTTGGTTGGTTACAATTGTAACCTTTGGGGTTTCTTCTGCCGATGAGCAGATAGTAGCTACGCTAAAGAGCATAACAACTGCTAAAAGAACGGCTAATAGTTTTTTCATAATGAGTCCTCCTAAAAACAACATTTTTTAAAAATACATATAATCAACGCGTATTTTACATTGTTACATTCATTATACAAAAATAAATACGAAAAGTCAACTAATTTTACGCGGTTATTTATTGTGAAAATAACATAAATTTCGCGGTGTTTTTTATTTAATATTATGAAAGGGGAAATACAGGATATTATTTTTGAATTTCAAAAAGCTTTAGCGCAGCTATATGCAGCCTTTCTATGTGCCTTTTGCTGTAATTAAGAATAAGGCTTATTTCTTCAAGAGTGCGCCCACAAATATATTTCTCATATAAAACAAGTTTAAAACGTTGATCGCTTATTTTTTCTATGCTTTTTTCAATCGCGCGACGTTTGATTTCACATTGGTTTATTTTTTTTAGGTATTTATTCTTCATAGAAGGATTTTTTAAAATCATTTCATTAAGTATTCTGATTTCATCGCCCTGTAAAAGATAAGAGTTTAAGTAATCTTTTTTCTTTGTCATATTATTTCCCTTTCTTTACAATGGCCGTAAACTGACCGTAGCTATATTTGGTTTTATGCTTTTTATTGTATTCCTCTATTTCGCGAACTCTTTTGTAAAGTGAACTATCAACCAGTAGTTTTTTGCGAGCTCGTTCTTTTCTCCAAGCCTTTTCGCCTTTTTGTTTGCATTCGGCCGAACAATAATAGGTTTGACCCTTTTTTAACTTTGTGCCGCAATAATGGCAGTAGTCAAGTTTCTTTTGTCGAAAGTTTTGCCCTTTGCACGAAGGACATACGTTTATAATTTCATAAGGCGGGGTTGAAAGTCCGTGGTTTTCATATAGCTTTAAAGCATGGGAAAACGTGTAACCGCAATCAAGACAAAAATACATTTTATACACTTCCTAAAAAATTTTTTTCACTTTAAGAAAGTGCAAAATAATGCATTTGTAAACGCGAAGTTATTTTTTTATTAATAAGTGATTGGATTAGGTGATTTGCACCCTGATTTTGATTGACAATTTATATGTATTAAAGTATAATACTTATGTATTTATTTTATTAATTAGTACTAATGTTTTGCTTGAAAAATTTCATAATTAAAACTCTTTGACTATATTTTTGAAAAGGGGAAGTTAAAGTGTCGATTTATCTTGCAATAGATTTGGGTACAACCGGATGCCGAAGCATACTTTTTAATAAAAATTTAGAAATTATTGCTTCGGATTATGAAGAATATGGTCTTATAACAGAAAAAGAAAATTATGCTGAGCAAGAAGCAGAGCTTTGGTGGGAATTAACTCTTCGCACAGCTAAAAACGCTATAGAAAAAGCCGGATTAAATGGCAAAGAAATTGACGGTATATCTATCTCTTCACAAGGTATTACGATAGTCCCAGTAGATGAAAGTTTTACCCCCTTGTGCAACGCTTTAACGTGGCTTGATACCCGTGCCGAAGCTGAAACTGACGAAATAAAAAAAGACTTTGGCGAAACTGAAATGTTTACTCTAACGGGCAAACCGGTTTCGGCGGCATATACTTTGCCGAAGCTTATGTGGCTTAAAAATAATGAGCCCAAAGTTTTCAATAAGGCTTATAAATTTTTAATGCCTATGGATTTTTTAATAGCAAAATTCACGGGAGCGTGTGTAACCGATTACAGTATGGCTTCGGGTACTTTAATGTATGATATTAAAAATTCCTGTTGGAGTAAGGAAATACTGGATTTTTACGGTATTATAGAAGATAAGCTACCCAAAATTGTTGCAAGCGGAACAAAAGCAGGCTTCGTTTTACCCGAAGTTGCAAAACGTTTAGGTCTTAAAGAAGACTGCGTTGTCGCAGTAGGCGCTCAAGACCAAAAGTGTGCGGCATACGGAGTAGGTCTTAAAGATGGAGTAATGACTATATCTTTAGGTACCGCTGCTGCGATAACTAAATATTGGAAAACCGCTAACACGCAAGAAAACAACGGTGTTGGTTGGTGCGGATATATTGAAAAGCAAGAGTATGTAACCGAAGGTGTTATTAACACGGCGGGCACCTGTCTTAGATGGATGCGTGATATGCTTTTTAAAGGTGAAAAGTATTCGATTATTGATAGTGAAGCCCAAGAAGCAAAAGAACGCGGTTCTTCACTGCTGTTTTATCCTTACCTTGCAGGGGCCGGCTCGCCAGACTATTACCCTGACAGTCAAGGTGTGTTTTACGGTATGAGCTTGGCTACAAACCGTGGAGATTTTGCCTTAGCCGTGATGGAAGGTATAGCATTCCAAATTCGAATAATATTGGAAGCTATGAATGCTTACGGAAACGTTGATACCTTGATTTTATTTGGCGGCGGTGCTAACGGCACTTTATGGCCGTCTATTATTGCAAATGCTACAGGTATGAAAATTTACGTCCCAAAAAGCTTTGAAGCTGCGGGTGCGGGTGCCGCTATGCTTGCGGCAAAGGCTACGGGAATTAGTTTAGAGCCTATGGAGACCGATAAGGTATTTTTGCCCGAAAATGCAGAAGAATATAACAAAAAATACGCAAAATACCGCGAAATTGAGAAAAAATTATGGGCTTGAGGTAGACAAATATGTTAGCAATCATCAATGCAAAAATCGTTTTAGAAAACGAAATAATAGAAAACGGTGTGTTACTGGCAGATGACGGCAAAATAGTAAATATTGGTACTGAAAATAATATCCATATTCCCGATATGGCTAAAGTTTATGATGCAAAGGGGCTTTATATAGGTCCGGGCTTTGTAGATATTCATTGTCACGGCGGTAACGGTTGTAGGTTTGACCAAGACCCTGTAGGTGCTGCTGACTATTTTTTAAGCAGAGGTACTACAACTGTATTGCCCACCTTTTATACTGATATAAATCCTGACGAATACATAGAGGCAATTGAACGAGTAAAGACTGCTATTGAAAATGGTGACAGCAAAAATATTGGTGGCTTTTATATGGAAGGTCCCTATACAAACGAAAAGTTTGGAGCAAGTCCTGAAAAGAACCGTTGGCGTGGTGAAATCAAGCCCGAAGATTATGAAAAAGTTGTTGATTATGCAGGTGATTTAGCAAAGGTTTGGGTAATAGCTCCCGAAAGAGAGGGTATCGAACCTTTTCTTAGGAAAGTTAACGAAGTTAATAAGAATGTGACTATAAGTGTAGGTCATAGCGAAGCAACCCCGTCACAAGTAAGTGAATTTAAGAAATACGGAATAAGATTACTTACTCATTGCACCGATGCTACGGGGCGATTGCCCAGTCCCACAGGTACGAGAAACTGTGGCCCTGACGAAGCCTGTTTCTTAGATGACGATATGTATGCTGAAGTAATATGTGATTCACAGGGTATACATGTTAACCCCGATATGTTAAAGTTGATACTTAAAATAAAGGGCAAGGATAAGGTGATACTTATTTCTGACAGTTTTGTAAGTGAAGAACCTACTCCACCCGAGTTTGCACATATAAAAGACCTTAATTTTGGTGCAAGCGGGGAGCTTTGTGGCAGTAACCTGACACTTAATATTGCCTGTGCAAATATGATGAAGCATACAGGTGCTTCAATCAATGATGTATTTTTAATGGCTAGTCGTAACGGCGCAATAGTTGCTGGTTTGGATAAAGAAATTGGAACTATTGAGGTTGGAAAAAAGGCTAATCTCGTTATTGTAGATAATGAATTTGATGTTAAAAAAGTTATTTTGGAGGGTGAATTTGTATGCTAAAAGCAGGAATGACCCGCGCCGATATCACACCGCCTTTAGGCTTGGAATTGGCAGGCTATCCACATTATCCACGCAATAATGAAGGTTTTCACGATCCGCTTTATGCCGCCTGTATGTATTTAAACAACGGCGAACAAGAAGTGGCAATGGTAACCCTCGATTTATTGTTCTTTTCTAAAAAGCACGTAGCAACTGCTCGCAAAAAGGTTTTTGAAAAGTGCGGTATTAAAGAACAAAACGTAATGATAAGCTGCTCACATACACACTCGGGACCTTGGGCATCGGGAAGACTTGATATAGAAAGTCTGGAAGCAGGTAAAGAACAACCTAAAGAGTACGTTGAAAGCGTAATCAACACTATTGTTGATATTATCTGTGAAGCAAAGAATAATGCGTTTGAAGCTTATTTTACGTCGGGAACTACCGTTTGCGGTGCCGAATCAGGTATTGGCGGTAATCGTCGTATTCCGGGTGGTCCACACGACCCGCTTGTAAGCGTTATGGCAATTAAGGATAATGAGGATGCTATTCGCGGAATAATGGTTAACTATACACTTCACCCAACCTTTATACACGAATGGAGCAACGTTTGTACTGCTGATTATCCGTGTTATTTGAAAATGCAACTTGAAGAAATGGAGCCTAAGGCCTTGGTTGGTTTTGCACAAGGCGCTTCGGGTAATCAGTCAAGCAGATATTACAGGCAAGGCGAAAGCTATGACGAGGCTGAGCGTGTTGGCAGAACGTTAGGTAAAGCGGCTCATATAGTGCTTGAAAAAGCAGACTGGACAAACGAATTACCAATAAAGATTGCAAGTGATGAAATTGAGCTTGAGCTTCGCGATTTCGGTACCGAAGAAGAGCTTATAGCTCAAGTAGAGCACGACGAAAAAATCTATAAAGAGCTTTATACAAAATACGGCGATTCTAAAAACCGTGAAGAATATTACCTATGGCAAAACGCCAACTTAAAGTTATTGGGTTCTGAAGACCAACTTGGATATGTTCGTATGCAAAAGAAGGGTATTAAGGTTGAACTTTTAAGTGATGAAGCCCCTGCAGAAATACAGGTAATCCGTTTGGGTGGAACGCTTATAGTAGGTGTTCAGGGTGAAATGTTTGTTGAATATGCGCTTTACATTAAAGCAGTAGCAGGCTTTGGTACTGTTATAGTGAACGAACTCGCAAACGGTTGCTTACCGGGATATTTATACACACCAGAATCACTTGTGACAGGCGGTTATGAAACCGATACTTCAATGCTTGGCGAAAACTTCGGAAAGCATTTGGTAGATAAAGCACTTGAAATTATAAATGAAGTGAAATGAGGTACATATTATGATTTTTGGAAAAGATGACTTTACTTTTAAGCCTGCCGAATTTTATCCATTTAAGGATTTAGCGGAAATTGAGCGCGTACGCAATATCACAAAAGAAGACATTATTGCTATGAACGGCAAGCATCCCACATGCCCTTCAATGAGTGTTAACGTAATTAAGAATGAAGAGTTTGAAATGATTATGCTAACCGATATGGTGAAACGTATAATTGATTCTGACAGATATGACCAAAAGTGCGTTATGATTATGTGTAATCCTTGCCCTACCTATCGCAAGGTTGCGTATATGCTTAAAGAATTAAACGTAAACTGCCGTAACGTTAAGTTTTATATGATGGACGAATGGGCAGATGATCAAGGAAACGTAGCACCGCTTTCATATAAAGCAGGCTTTGGTAATGCGTTCTATCGCTTTATGGTATCAAACATTTTGGAATTAGGCTTTAAGGAAGAAAACTTTATTTACCATAGCAACAAAACAACACCCGATTTTTCAAAAATGCTTGAAGCTGACGGCGAAGCAGATATCGTATATTCAGGTCCGGGTTGGCCGGCTCACCTTGCTTTTATCGACCCTGTTGATGATTGGTTTAAGCCTACTATGGAAGAATATTTAGAGCAGGGCGCAAAGGTTGCAAAATTGCATCCTTTAACCATTGCACAAAACTCACTTCACGGTTGTTTTGGTTGCTCGGGTGATATTTCAAAGGTACCGCCAATGGGTGCAATGATGGGACCGAGAGATGCTATGAAGGCTAAAAACGTACTTGATATGCATGGTATCACAACTGCTGGTACGCACGTTACTTGGCAGAGATTATCATCCCGCCTTAGCATATTTGGTAAACCAAGTCAGGACGTTCCTGCTTCGGTATTACAGCTAAGAGAAAACCCGACTAAAGTAATTATTAGTGAAAACTTGGCAGCTACTATTAAGGATGACGATTTCTTCCAGTATTAAGGGTGAATTAATATGATTTCATGTACAGAATTTATACCTGCATACAGTGAACTTTTTAACTTTCTTGATGAAAATTACGGAAGAAAGGAAGTAGATTGCTTTTGGGAGTATTTGTTTACTCCCGACGGAGCAGGAATTCCACTTATCAACTATCTTAAAAAAGAAGGCATTAAGGGTTGCTTTACCTATTGGAGTGGCTCTTTAAATGAAGAAGCCGCCGATTTTTCGATGTACTTAAACGAAAAAGACGGTTGGTTTAAAATGAATATGCACCGTTGCCCTTCAAAGGGGAGACTTTTAGAGTTGAAGGATAGCATTGGTATAAAGCCTTATCCTGATTACTGTTTGCATTGTGACCACTACAGGGAATCTGTAGAAAAAGCAGGGCTTGAGTATATTTATGATTTTTGCGGTACTGATAAAGCATCCTGTTCCATTCTTGTATACGATCCCGAAAAATTTCCCAAAAAATTGATTGTGGATAAAGATACTTTGCAGATGCATAGAAGTGCGGCTGACAATGAGTATTTCCATAGAGATTTTCATAGCAGTTTAAATAACGGAATCAATTATCTTGGCGAAAAGTACGGCGAAGAAGTGCTTTGCAAATATCTTGAAAGGTTTACAAATAACGTTTATAAAAGGATTATTGCAGATATGGGAGTTCGCGGTATAGAAGCGATTAAAGAAAAAATTGTAGATACCTATATAAAAGAAAAAAGCGAAGAAGTTTTGCATATTAGTGAAACGGCAGATAAAACGATTTTTGAAATCGATTACTGCCCTGCTGTAAAGCATCTTAATGATACAGGCAGAAAGGTTACGCCTTGGTTTGAGTACAGCACAACCGTTATAATGGAAGTTTTTGCAAAACACGCAAATCTTAAGTTCACTATGGAAGAATACGATGCTTCTACCGGTAAAGCAAAATATTCGTTTTCAAAATAATTGTTTAAATAAAAAACTGACACCACGAAGGCGTTGTACCCGTAAGGATACAACGCCAGTTTTATTCGCCTAACGGCGAGTTCTATTACTTCGCAGTGATATTTGGACTAAAGTCCAAGTGATATTGCCTTCGGCAGTTATGGGCGAATAAAATACCACTGAAATCGCAAGGTTTCAATAACACTATTGCCATAAGGCAATAATATCACTCCGACAAAGTCGGAATATAACTTGAAAGACTATCGTTTTTTATGTATAATAAATTTAGAGGTGATAATGTTAGCTGACAGCATTTTAAGAGATAAAGCAAAAGAATTTGCAAAGAAAATCGTTTTTCTTTGCCGTGATATGAAATTAGAGCGTAAAGAATCTGTTTTAACTAATCAATTACTTCGCTCAGCGACATCTGTTGGGGCAAACCTACACGAAGCTCAATACGCTCAAGGAACAAAGGATTTTATTTCAAAACTTGAGATTGCTCAAAAAGAGTGCTATGAAACGGAATATTGGCTAGAACTTCTTTTTGAGACAGGTTGTATGACTGAAGAAGTTTATAAGGATGTTCAAAATGAATGTGGTGCAATCCGCAGAATGTTAATTTCATCACTTAAAACGATAAAATCAAAACAAGCAGGTGAATAAATGAGTAAAGAAATAGAAATACGTGGTTGCATTGAAATTCCAGATGAAATTACCGTAGATGAAGTTACAGATGCATTTATAGATTTTATCGAATCTAAAGGTTGGTATTTTGGCGGCGGATTTCAGGAGATAACTGATAAGGATGATAAATCGTAAATAGAACCTTTAATAATTGTTTAGCAGAGTATAAAGGGTTTTAGGTTCTCCTAACAATTGACATTTAGGCGCCTAAATATCCTGCTTGTTACGGTATAAGACAAAATGAAAAGGAAGCACGAATTTTTCGCGCTTCCTTTTTTACTGTCCTTTAGAGTACGACTCTAAAGTGATGTCAGTTTTTACTATATATTAGGTTTTATTAGTCTAACAAACGCTTAAATCCGCTTTGACAAACAGGTCCGCCAATGGCTTCCAGTAAAGCATCGTAGTCGTTTTTATTAACAATTTTGCTCATTTTATCGAAAAACATTTCA
>JBGVDY010000268.1:0-4376 GCA_045119585.1 Acutalibacteraceae bacterium
GTAATGTCGTTATTAATAAAGGTCAATGCGGCAGATGCAGCAGACTTAAGATTAATATTAACAGCACCATAGTATTTAGTAGCATGATGCCAAGCTTCGTTGTTGCCGTTTGAAGAACCAAATGTTAATTTATATGCACCTTCGCCAGCAACAGTAACATTTACATTCTTATTAAATGCAGGCTTAGAATAGTCACCGCCTACAATTACGGTACGGTTATACGGACCTGTAAAGGTTAAGTTAACATCCTTGTCATAGGTGCCAGTCTTAGCATAATAAAGGTTAAATTCAACGTTATGGGTAGATATTCCATTACCTATAACTACATCATTACCTGCAAAGTCAACAGCCGGATAGCCCTTATCAGAAGATGATCTACCCCACAACATTTTGATGTTTGACAATTTGGTAGGACCGTTGAAGGTCATAGCAGTGTCAACTGCACCAAGCTGAGCGACATCACCATTTGAAGAAATATCAAGAGTGAATGCGTGAGCAGTGATTTGAGCAGTTTCAGCCCATGCGCTTGACATATCTGCAACGTGTATAACCTTAACGTATACCGTGTCGCCTTCCTTGTAGCCTGCGGTGTTAGCCAAATTAACCGCCTTATCTACAGAAGCAAGCGGTGTTTCAGCCGTTAAACCATCAGCTGTATCATCACCCGTGGGGCTTACGTAGTATGTAACTTCACCGGCAGCCGATACTGTTCCTATTGCACAAAGGCAGGTGGACAAAATCACTGCCAAAGTAAGCATAACACTAAGCACTTTGTAGATTTTTTGTTTCATATCCATTTCCTCCTTCAAGATATTTTTTTCATTATAAACTATTTTTAAAAAAATAACAACAAAAAAATAAAACTTTGAGTATTTAATTATAAATTGATTATAAAATGATTATTTATTGTGTTTTAACATCTTAAAAGTTTATCGTAAATTAGATTAATATTAATCTTTTCTTTAATCAATGATACTTTTACCCGAAAATATATAAAAAAAGAGAATATTTCACCTACTTTTGTCAAATTGCTCTTTCGTAAAATGTTTGCAAAAATTAAAGTATTATGTTGATTTTTCTAACCCTTTGTAATACAATTATAGAAAAGTACTTAAATATTAAATTTTGGTGATAAAATGTTATTTTCTAAAAAATCTACATACGACTGGTTAATTGTAGGGCTTGGCAACCCTGGTCTTCAATACGAAAACACCCGCCACAATGTTGGCTTTATGGCAGTAGACCTGTTTATGAAAACACAAAACGGGGATTTTAACAAAAATAAAATGAAAGCGCTAATGGGTGAATGCAGGCTTAAAGACAACCGTATTCTTGTAGTAAAGCCGCAAACCTATATGAACAATTCGGGCGATGCGGTTTCCCAAATTGTTAAGTTTTATAAAATACCGTTAAACCGCATTATTGTGGTGTGCGATGATATCAACCTTGACGTTGGCAAAATTCGTATTAAAAGAAACGGTAGCGACGGCGGTCAAAAAGGTATGCGCGATATTATTGAGCTTTTGGGCAATAATGAAATTATGCGAATAAAAATCGGAGTGGGCAAAAAGCCGCATCCACAGTACGATTTAGCCGATTGGGTGCTTTCTAAATTCCCAAAAGAAAGTAAAAACGACCTAGACAACGCTTTAGAAAAAACAGCTAAAGCCTTAGCCGAGATTATAAATGTAAATATCGACTCGGCTATGAATAAATTTAACAACTGATATGAAATTTTTAAGTGATATACTAAACCGCGACAGCGATTATTCTTCGCTCTTAAAGGATGTAAAAAATAATCGACTGCCACTAGCCTGTACGGGACTTTCGTCTGTGCATAAATCGGCGGTAATATCAAGTCTTCAACAAGATACGGGTAAAAAATTATTGGTTATTACCCCCAACGAAGGTCTTGCTTTAGAAATGGGCGGTGACCTTTCAGAGCTTGGTATAAACTGCCTTAATTTTCCACAAAGGGATTACTGCATAGGCGAGATTACGGGCTACTCAAAAGAATATGAACATAAGCGTATTGATACCCTGTCTAAACTTTTAGGCGGGGACTTTGACGTGCTTACAGTATCTTTAGATGCCGCTTTGCAATATACCGTACCACCCGAGATATTAAAAAATGCCACTTTCGAAATTGCAAGCGGTGATACCATATCTACAAAGGAATTAACCGAAAAACTTATAATGTCGGGCTACTGTAGAAGCGATATGTGTGACGGCGTTGGTACCTTTTCAGTACGTGGCGGTATTTTTGATATCTACCCTGCCGATAGCACTACCCCATACCGTTTAGAATTTTGGGGTGATGAGATAGATACCATTGCTCCCTTTGATACCGAAACTCAGCGAAGAAGCGACTCGGTAGAAAAAATAAAAATAACCCCCGCTTGTGAGATTATTTACAACCCGTTAACCCTTTTAGAAAAATTAGACGGTATTAAAAATAGTAAAAAGCTTACAGACTCACAAAAAGCGCGCATTAATGCCGATTATACCAAACTTGAGAACGGTATTTCGGTTTTACCTGACCGTTATTTACCGCTTATTTACTCTGAAAATAATACTATTTTCGACTACTTAAATGACCCACTTATAATACTTGCAGATACCGTAAATATTAAAGAACGGTTTGAAAGCATATCTATTCAAACCGCTACCGATACCGAAAACTTTTTAGAAGAAGGTCTTTTGAATTTTGCTACTGCAAAGCTTAACCTTTCAAAGACTGAGTTCTATAATCAGTGCGAAAACGCGCTTATACTTGAAAACTTTCCGCGTGGTTCTTATGAGCTCCCAATTAAAGATATTATAAACTTTAACTATAAACGCTCTACCGCTTGGAGCGGTGAGCTTAACGTACTATTAGAAGATATTACCTATACCCTATCTTCCGGCGGTAGCGCCTTAGTATTAGCAGGTGAAACAAAAGCAGCAAAAGTATTAACCACTTCTTTGCAAGAAAAGGGTATAAATGCAATTTTTAGCCAAACACCCACCACCAAAAAAGGGGTTGTTACGGTTTCTTGCGGGGGTCTTTCAAGCGGTTTTGAAATACCGAGTCAACACTTTATTTTAGTAACTCACCGTTATATAAAAGGTGAGCGAAAGAAAAAGAAAGCCAATTATAAAAAGGGTCAAGAAATCGGCTCACTTGACAGTCTTAAAAAAGGTGATTATGTCGTCCACGAAACACACGGCATTGGTATTTTTGACGGCATAAACCGAATAACTAATAACCGCATTACTAAGGACTACATTAAAATAAAATACGCTAAAAGCGATGTTTTATATGTACCCGTAACCCAGCTTGATTTGGTATCACGATATATAGGCTCTGCAAATGACGGCAACCTAAAGCTTAACCGCTTAGGTGGCAGCGAATGGCAAAAGACAAGAAAACGTGTTAAGAGTGCTATTAAAAATATGGCGAAAGAGTTAACCGCTCTCTACGCTAAACGTATGTCGGTAAAAGGGTATGCATTCTCGCAAGATACTGATCTTCAAAACGATTTCGAACGCCGTTTCGAATACGAAGAAACCGACGACCAAATCCGCTCTATCAACGAGATTAAACACGATATGGAACGCGATACACCAATGGATCGCTTGCTATGCGGTGACGTAGGCTTTGGCAAAACCGAGGTAGCACTGCGCGCCGCCTTTAAGTGTATTAGCGAGGGTAAGCAATGTGCTTTATTAGTACCTACAACCATACTCGCAATGCAACACTACAATACCATTATTCGCCGTTTTGGCGAAATGCCTGTCACGGTAAAACTATTAAACCGCTTTGTAACACCAAAACAGCAACAAAAAATTATTGCCGATTTAAAATGCGGTAGGCTTGATATGGTAGTAGGCACCCACCGTATTATATCAAACGATGTTAAATTTAAGGATTTAGGACTTGTTATAATTGACGAAGAGCAACGCTTTGGCGTAGCGCAAAAAGAAAAACTAAAGCAAGATTATCCTAACGTTGATATACTAACCCTTTCTGCAACCCCTATTCCCCGCACACTCAATATGGCTTTGTCAAGGCTTCGAGATATGTCTTCTATAGATGAAGCACCGAGTGACCGCCACCCCGTACAAACCTATGTTTGTGAATATAATTTAGGGGTTGTAATTGATGCAATTAATAGGGAAATTAGAAGAAACGGTCAGGTTTACTATCTGCATAATCGGGTTGACACTATTGAGCGTTGTGCTATGAAGCTAAAAGAAAAGCTACCCGACGTAAATATTGGTATTGCCCACGGCAAAATGAGCGAGCAAGAGCTTTCTAACGTATGGAAACAGTTAATTGAACACGAAATTGACCTGCTTGTATGCACCACAATTATTGAAACAGGCGTTGATGT
>JBGVDY010000269.1:0-8578 GCA_045119585.1 Acutalibacteraceae bacterium
TTCTGATGCTACTATCAGAGAGTCAATAGCAGCCAATTTGCCGGGCTCAATTATCGGTATATGGAGATACTCTATTAATAATGGAGATATTAACTCTTTAGGAAAATTGGATTGTGCAGGTAAGTTTATTTACGTTGCTAAAGATGGCGGGGAAGAAGGCAAGGCTAGTGTAAGCTTTGAAAACTATGTAAAATGCAAAGCCAAAGGTGTTGATATCGGCTATACTTATATAGGAAGCAACTCGCGAGATTTATTTGATGAAGTAAAAGACAGGGGCATTTTAAATTACTGTAAGTACTTAGCACTGGATGAAGTCTCTTGGCTTTGTGAATAAATTTAATAAAAATGACAAAAAAGGCTAATGAACTTTTTGGTTCAGTAGCCTTTTTTATTTGTACGATATTCATTGGGGGTAAGCCCTGTATTGTTTTTAAATCGCTTAAAAAATGAAGAATAGTTTTTATAGCCAACGGCGTTTGCAACTGCCGATACTGAAAGGGAAGTGGTGGACAATAACGCTTTGGCATGGTTAATTCTTATGTTAATAATATAGTCTTCAACGTTCATTCCTACTTCATTTTTAAAAATACGATATAGGTGAGAGCGGTTGATGTTAAGTTTGTCGGCAATATCGGAAATCTTTATAGGTAAAAGATAATTTGCTTGGATGTATTTTTTCACTTCTGAAACATATTTATTTTGGTTTTCGGCATCATTAATAAGCGGATGTGCCCTTCTAATATCTAAGAACGATAAAAACTTAAAAAAGAATTCAAGTAAAGAAAATTCACTAGGTGCTGTAGAGTTTAAAAATACCGCTGATGATATAATTTCATTTGCTAATACATTTGATTTAAGACTTGCGGTAAACGTGCCGTCTTTAAAAATAGTTTTTGATATAAAATCTTTTGCAAGTGAACCGCTAAAAGCAATAAAGCATAATTCCCAGGGCTCATCTTGGTTTGCGGTTTGTATTGATAATTCGTTTGGTATTGTTAAAAACACATCGTTTTGGGAAAGATTGTATTTTTTACCACCGGTTTCAAATGTGCCTTTTCCGTTTCTAACTACCCAAATAATGTAGTTATTATCGTAGTTAGAATAAGAAAATCCGGGTGTAGTTATATTACGCCCTAATTGATGTATTGCAATAAACGAATTTTGGATATAGGAAACGGTATGGGTGTAGTAACTGGGCAAATCCGTATATTTCATATAAAAAAAGTACCTCGAAGCTGAATTTTTGTGTATTTAGAATAACATAATGCCTTAAAATTAGCAAGCATTTTATCTTTTGATGTAGTTAATTTCCATATTTTGTCGTTATTTTTTGTTAATTTGTTCAATAATAAATAATTTTAACAACCACATTTAAGGGTTTTTTAACTCTTTTGATAAAAATCGCAACAATTTTCAATAAATATGCAACAATTGTCTATTGCACTAATTTGTCGAATAGTTTATAATGTTAAAGTAAATAATAATGCAATAGTGTATTCTGTACAATTATTGCCTTGTGGTTTATACAATTAAATAGGCGGTGTTAATGTGCGGTCGATTATGCAAAACAAATTTAAGACTGTAAAGATTAATCTTCAGGAGGTGAACCATTGTGAAGTTGCCTAATTTCGTTAAAAATGTCGATTATGACAGAGGGAAGACTTTGACCAAGAAACATGCCCCCGGTATAGTAGCAAATATATTTAGGTATGTATTCTTCTTGTCACTAAGTTACGTTCTTATATATCCGTTCTTATTTATGATATTGAACTCGATAATGGGTATAGCAGATGCTTATGATGCAACAGTAACGTGGATTCCTAAGGAACCAACTTTGCAACACTTCCCAAATGCTTGGATTGTTTTTGATATTTCAAAAACTCTTACAAGAACGTTATTATATGAAATATTAACTGCTTTATTGCAGTTCGGCACTTGTGCAGTAGCTGCTTATGGTATGGCAAGGTTTAAGTTTAAGGGTCAGGCAATCCTTAACGGACTTATGATTCTTAACATTCTAGTTCCTTCTATGATGATACTTATTCCTTCCTATGTACAGTTCAGCCATTTTGACTTTTTAGGAATCTTTGGCTTGTTAGGTGATTTAATAGGTAAAGATTTAACACCCAACTTAGTTGGTACACCTTGGGTATTCTATTTGCCAGGTTTACTTTCAGTAGGTCTTAAAGGCGGTTTGTTTATATACATATATACACAGTTCTTCCGCGGTCTTCCAAAAGAACTTGAAGAAGCCGCTTGGATAGATGGTGCCGGTCCATGGAAAACCTTCTTAACAATAGTTCTTCCTTCTTCAGGTTCGGCAATGATAACCGTATTGCTATTTACAATAATTTGGCACTGGAACGATTTGTTCTTAGCTCAAATGTATTTAGATGCTCCTACGTTCTCGGTTGCCCTTGCAGACTTTACAGGTGGTTCGGTTGCAGTTGCTCTTGGCATTGATGGTGGCGAAGCTTCCTTTATGCAAGTTCCGATACTGTTGTGCGGTTGTTTGATTTTCTTAGCACCTTTGATTATTTTCTACCTACTCATTCAACGTAAGTTTGTTGCAAGTATTGCTACAAGCGGTATCGTTGGTTAATGGATTTCCGCTAATACGGTAAAAATTCTATAGAAAGGAAAGAAAATATGAATAAGACATTGAAATCTATTCTCGCGCTTACTTTGGTTATTTGTATGCTTTTTGCTGTAGCAGGTTGTGGCGACAAGGGCAAGGAAACTTCTTCAGAGCAATCTGTTAATGAAGATTTCTTCGCAACTACAGAAACAAAGGATGACGTAAACTCAGAGGAAACACCATCAAATACTTCTTCTGACGTACAGTCGAATGTAACTTCTAACAAAGATAATACACCAAACAAGAATGAGAACACAAACTCAGGTGATAAAACCTCTAAGCCTACCAACACAAGCTCAAGTGGTTCCGGAAACATCACTACCACCATTCCTAAGGAGAACCAAATCGGCGGTAAGTCCTGGAAAGAAGTTTTGGCCGGAATGCCTAAGAAACTCCGCGGTACAAAACTTACTATGTACAACTGGAACCCCGCTACCGAGTACACAGGTGCTCCTGCAGTTATGGATTCGTTCCAAAAGCAAACAGGTATCCGCGTTACTTGGAACACAATTTCTCACTCGGTATACTTTACAAAAATTTCTGCAATAATTGCTTCGGGTGAAAATATTCCTGATATGGCTCGTATAGGCTATGCTGAATTAGATTTTGTTCAGAATATGCAACCCCTTTCAGTTTCCAAGTATGATTTTACTGACGAAGCTTGGGATCAAAATATGATGAAGACCTTAACTTTCGGAGGCAAGACCTACGGCACTACGTTGCATAATACACATATTTCCGGTGTATATGTAATGTTCTACAACAAGGCTGTAATCGATAAGTACAATTACGAAGATCCTTACAAGCTTTGGAAAGCAGGTAAGTGGACATGGGATAAGTTCCTTGATATGTGTGAAGACGCTAAGGATGACGGTATGAACTTCGGTTGCGTTGGTGAAGGACATATGCCAGCATACGTTTCTACATATGGTGTAACCAACCTTTACTACAACGGTAAGATGATGGCAAGTAACTGGAATAGTCCTGAATGGTTAAAGATTCACCAAGAACTTGGTGACCTTTACAACAAGCAAGGCTTGTTAGGCCGCGGTCAGGCAGAACTCTTTAATGCCGCAGGTTGTCCGTTCTACGTAGGTACTACAGTACACGCTAGAAATAAGAACCCCTACTTCGGCGATGTTAAAGCTAATAAGACCCTTTATTTCGTACCGCTGCCGGAACATCCGGAGCTTAAGAAATATTATCAAGGTTATGGTGAAATCGAAGCTTACGGTATACCTAAGGGCGCTAATAACCCTGAAGCAGTACCTTACTTCTTAAGATACTTCCTAGACGGTGCTAACTACACATTGGATACCTACTTTGGTAACAAGCAAAACCTTGAAGTTTACAACTGGTGTATGAATCAACCTAATAAGGTTGTTAACTGGGGTTATGAAACCGAAGATGTAGCAGGTATAGGCGAAGTTAAAACTATTGAAAAGTGCACAGGTGCACAGGTTAAAAACTTTATCGATACCAATAGCCGCATCAACGCTAAATGGGTTGACGAACAAAACAAAATATTAAATAAACTTAAATAAAGGAGAGCAATGATGAAAAATATGAAGCTTTCTGAGAAGATGACAATGAAAAACTATAAACGCATAGCTGCATTACTTATTGTGCTTGTTATGTTAGTAGGTATGATTGGTTGTAAGAAGGATACCCAGGGTGGTAGTTCTACTCCATCAACAAACAGTTCTCAAACTAATGAAGGTAATTCTTCTACACCTTCAGAAAACATTTCATCCGAAGAGACTCCTTCTGATGAAGTTGTATCGGACGACGTTACTTCTGATGTAACTGTTGATAACAATTATGGCGATACTTCTTCTGATGAAGTACCTGACAGCAAGCCTTCAAGTACTGCATCTGTTAACCCGTTAAAGGGTGACATAACCGTTGAATACGAATATGAATCAGGTACTTCTAGAACTGACGCAGGCGAAATTGAACATTCTATCGACCCTGCAGGTTATGAAAAGGGTCTTGTAGGTTACCGTGAAGAAGACCGTATTAAGCGTAGAGATGAAATTTTAAATACTCCTAATACTGAAGAGCTTTACGATATTAAGGGTACAAAATATTATGTTTCTACCAAAGGTAATGACTCTAACGACGGTAAATCTCCAAAAACTCCTATTCAGTCACTCTTTGCAATTGACACTCTCGACCTCAAACCGGGCGATGCTGTATTGTTTGAAAGAGGTTCGTTATGGCGTTTGACTGAAAACCTTGCTTGTAAGAGCGGCGTTATTTATGGTTCTTACGGTGAAGGTAGAAAGCCGATGATTTTCGGTTCTGCTAAAAACTTTGCTCAAGAAGTTTGGAAACCATCTAATAAGAAGAACGTTTGGCAGTTAACATATATGTATGCTTTCCCGGGCGGTATGTTCTTTGATGAAGGTAAACAAATTGGTTATGAAAAGCTTGGTCTTCGTGACCTTAAGAAGAATACCGACTTCTATTTAAACACTGAAACATCAACCCTTTACTTATATTGTGATAAGGGTAACCCTTCTAATGTTTGGAAATCTATAGAAGTTTCACAATCCTTTATTTGTATTAAGTTTGCTAACGGTGCTGAGGGTACTGTTTTCGATAACATCACTATTCGTTACTGCGGTACACACTCTATTTCAGCAAGTTGGGCTAACAGAAATATGACTGTTACTAACTGCGAAATCGGTTACAACGGTGGTGCTTGGGTAGGTGGCGAACCCGGTTCTAACCGTTATGGTAACAGTATTGAATCTTGGTGCGGTGGTTATGGTTATACTACTGACCATAACTGGATTTATCAAAACTTCGATACCGCTACTTCACCTCAAGGTAATAACAGTAAGCGTTTTGGCGACTATGTAAACATTTCCTGCTCCAACAACTTGTTTGAGTACAACAACGCTGACCTTGAGTTCTGGGATGGCCCAGGTGAATCAGGTATGGCACTTTTCGGTGCAGTATGCGATAACAACATTCATCGCTTTACTGCTCTTGGTTGGGGTACCCGTTCTGACGACGGTGGTATCCGCGGTATCGATGGTCTTATCTTCGGTGGTTTCTCTGCCGGTCAGATAAAGAGCTTCTCCTTTAGTAACAACATTATCGACTGTCCAGGTACTCATATGTATAAATTCGGCGTTGAAAGCTATAAGGAATATCAAAACTTTAAGCGTGTTGGCAACGAATTCTATATCAGACAGAGCATTCGTTGGACTACAGCTTTAATATCCAGAGCATTTGTTTGGACCGATAAGGATACTCAAATCACCACAAACTGGTCTGCAAGTGATAAGAATGGTACTATCAAAGCGTTCAAGGAATTCGAACCCAATGCAACAGTTCATTGGTACAAGAACTAAGTTTTTTATCTAACTTAAATTAAAAAATTCTGCCTCCCTTTTTAGGGAGGCAGAGGGATTAATTATTTATAAGATTTTGTGCAACGGTATTTAGTGTTTAGTCCGTATTTGGCACGATTTTTAATAACTATAAACACGGTTTCAAATTTATTTTCACTTAATTGGAATGAGGATATGATGATTTTGAAAAGAAAAGCAATACGCAGTTTAATAGCAATTTTAGTAACAATATGCTGCTTATTATCAAGTGTTATGGCAGTTACTGCTGAACCAAATAAAGTAACAGAAGACGATAAGTCACTTACTGATCTTGCGATAAAAACTTCAAAAGATAAAAATTCATATACGTCATATTTATCGAAATATTCAAAATCTGAATATTCTTCTAAAGATGTAATTTATGATATGAATGGTGCGGTTTTGAAGAAAAAACCCATCGAATTTACTGTTAACGTTGAAAAAGATGGCTTATATTATATCGGTATGTCTTATAAGTCCTTAGACTCTAGTCTTGAAGATATTATTTTAGGCCTTAAAATAGATGGCAAATTCCTATATTCTAATATGGAGGAATTGGCCTTTCCGCGTATGTGGTGCGATAAGGAAGGCGTTAATACTGATGCTTTAGGTAACGAATACGTTCCCGAGCAGGTTATCTATGATGAATATTATTATAGTGAGACCTATGACGATGCCTTAGAAGCAACTGAAAGATTTATGCTTAACCTTACAAAAGGTGAGCACACTGTAACAATTATCCCTAAAAAGGGCGAAATCAAGATAGAGTACTTTAAGTTTGCTGCTTCTGCACAAGCAGATAAGTATTCCGCTCCTGATAAGTCTAAATATTACAACGGAGAGACTGTTATTATTG
The DNA here is from genome assembly GCA_045119585.1 of Acutalibacteraceae bacterium. Lineage (GTDB taxonomy): Bacteria > Bacillota > Clostridia > Oscillospirales > Acutalibacteraceae > UBA737. The sequence goes on from JBGVDY010000269.1 coordinate 6,878, forward strand.
AAGGTGAAAAAGCTACTGCTAAGTCAAGCTTCTTCTTAGTAGGTAGTGCAGATCCCGGCTCAGTAGACGTTACACCTAACAGCATTGAAAAACGTCTTATCAACTATGTTGGTAATAACTGGTCTACAGTTGGTGACACCATTGTTTGGAAAACACCTGAGATGAAGGCGGGTTATTATCAATTAGGATTTGCTTTCCGTCAAAACGCAGTTATCGGTTCAAAAACATACCGTTCACTCAAGATTAATGGCGAATCTCCTTTCTTAGAAGCCGAAAATATTGGTTTCAAATACGGCGACAACTGGCAGACAGGTGTTTTTGCTGACGAAAAAGAAAACCCCTATCTTGTTTATCTTAAAGAAGGCGTTAATGAAATTGCATTAACAGTAACTGCTTCTGATATGTCAGGTGTTCGTGCACAGCTTACTGAAGCTGTTGCCGAAATGGGCGACCTTTATGTAGATATAACAAAAATCACAGGTGAAACAGTTGATATTTACCGTGACTATGAATTGTTCAGACAAATTTCTGATATGGAAGAGCGTTTAAATAAAATTAAATCTCTTCTCGAAGCTTCGGCTAAAACTATACTTGAAGTTACAGGCGAAACATCCGGTTCAAACTATTCTGTAATTCAGAATATGCTTCAAACTGTTAATCAAATGCTTGAAAACAAGTATGAATCTCATAAATACAAAGGTACATATTATAACAATTACTGTTCTGTTTCTTCTGTTTTATTAGATTTACGTTCAATGCCGTTGCGTCTTGACAAAATCTCATTAAGCGCTCCTGAAAGTAAACCTTTTGATAAGAGCAACTTCTTTGAGAGTTTTGCATTCTCTGCAAAACGTTTTATTTGGTCATTTATAGATGAATATGAACTCCAAGAAACTGAAAATGATAAATCTATCACAATTTGGGTTAACTGGGGTCGTGACCAAGCACAAGTTTTAAGCGCACTTATTGATCGTAAGTTCACTCCGAAAACAGGTATTAAGGTTAACTTAAAACTTGTTAACGCTACTATTATTCAGGCAGTGCTTTCTGGTAAAGGTCCTGATGTAGTTTTACAACATGGACGTACTGAACCTGTAAACCTTGCAATGCGTGGTGTTCTTTACGATCTTACAAACTTTAGCGATTATAAAGACGTATTAAATAGATTCCAAAAGGGTGCGGACATTCCTTATTGGTATAAGGGCGGTCTTTATGCATTACCCGATACGCAGTCCTTTAACGTACTTTTCTATCGTAAAGATATACTTGCTGAGTACGGAATTGAAGTTCCAAAAACATGGCAGGACTTCCAACTTGCTACCAAACTTCTTATGCGTAACAACATGAACGTTTGTATGCCTGCAAGTACTGCGGTTACAAGTATGTATCCAACCCTCTTATTACAAAATGGTTATAATCTCTATACTGAGGACGGTAAGTCTACTACAATGAATATGTCGTACTCATCAGAGATTTTCGAACAGTGGACTAATTACTATACCAAACTTAAAGTGCCGATTTCTATGGACTTCTACAACCGTTTCCGTACCGGTACTACGCCACTTGGTATATCTGCTTACACTCTTTACACTACCTTGAAGGTTGCTGCTCCTGAAATCGACGGTTTATGGGGCTTTACAAAGATTCCCGGTACTGTAAAAGAAGACGGCACAGTAGATCACACAGACGCAGGTACAGGTA
>JBGVDY010000270.1:0-4904 GCA_045119585.1 Acutalibacteraceae bacterium
ATAAATGTTTTAAGGGGTGATATGTCGCTTGTAGGACCAAGACCCGAAAGAATTGAAAACGTGTACGAATATTCTAAAGAATATCCTGAATTTGAGTTAAGAAACAAGGTGAAAGGCGGTATTACGGGCTACGCTCAGTTATATGGTAAATATAACACAAGTCCTAAAGATAAGCTTAATATGGACCTTATTTATATCGAAACCTATTCGATAATACAGGATATAAAGCTATTAATTTTAACCATTAAGGTTTTGTTTATGAAAGAAAGTACCGAAGGGTTTGATGCAAGCGCAAATGCACATATCCGCCCTGTAAATAATAAAAATGAATCCGGAGAGTAAAAATGGAATTAAACAGTAAAACCATTAAAAAAATACTGCTTGTAGTGTTTTTATCTACACTTATAGTATGGGCTGTATTTAATAATACTGTGGTATTTGGTATTGTGGGCAAGCTATTTTCCTATATAAGCCCTATTATTGCAGCTTTATGTATAGCCTTTATTCTTAACGTTTTGTTACGTGTTTTAGAAACCAAGGTTTTCTTCTTTTTTGACAAGTCTAAGCACAATTTTATTAGAAAAATTAAGCGTCCGCTTAGTTTAGTGCTTACCTATCTGTTAGCGATAGGTGTTATTGCATTATTGGTTTTGGTAATTATTCCGGACCTTATTGATACCGTTATTTATGTTGTAAAGTCCTTACCGTCATTTTTAAAGGATATGCGTGAGTGGGTTGTGGGAATAGCTGCTAACTTCGGTATAGCCGCTAATAAAATTCCTACAATAAATTTTGATTTGAACGATACTCTTAATACACTTCAAAATCTTTTAAGTGACTATTCTAATACAATAGTGAACGGTGCTGCTAATATTACTTCATCGGTTGTAGGCGGTATTTACGATGCTCTTTTCAGCCTGATTATTTCGGTTTACGTGTTAGCTCAAAAAGAACGTATTGGAAGGTTTTTGAAAAAGGTTATTGACTCTTTCGTTCCAAAAAATATTGCAAAAACAGTTTATCATATATCAAATCACGCTTCTGAATCTTTTTCGCGTTTTATTGGCGGTCAGTTAACCGAATCTATAATTTTAGGTGTGCTTTGCTATATAGGTATGCTTATTTTCAGATTCCCGAATGCTGCTATTATATCGGTTTTAATTGCGGTATCTTCTTTAGTGCCTATAGTTGGTGCTATAGTTGGTGTTGTAATAGGTGCTCTTTTGATAGTTATCACTAACCCCATAAAAGCACTTTTCTTTATTATATTTATTTTAATTTTACAGCAAATTGAAGGCAACGTTATATATCCTAAGGTTGTAGGAAAAGCGGTTGGATTACCTTCTATTATGGTGGTAAGTGCAGTGCTTATTGGCGGTAATATAGGCGGAATTTTAGGCGTGCTTTTAAGCGTGCCGCTATCGGCTTTGCTCTTTACCCTTTTGAAAGAAGCGATAGATAATAAAAAGAAAATTAAAGCCGCAAAGTAGAAAAATAGTTTAATTTAATAAAATATTAAGTCGTATCAAGAAGATACGACTTTTTTATTGCAAAAAAGCCCAAAAAGTATATTATTAAAGCAATAATTGCATGGTAAAATTTGTAAATAGAAGGAAGATGAGTTGTTTTTTTAAAAAATATAGTATTTTTGTTGAATAAATTAGAGTTCTAATAGAAAAATAGCAAATATTATTGAAAAACCTATTTATATATGATATAATTTATTATGTATAAATATATCTAACTTTCGAAGTGGTATATATTCAAGAGGTAGTAGCGATGGCAATAACATATGAACGAAAAAAACAAAGACAAAATAATATTTTATATACAATTATTGCGGTAATTTTAATATGCGTGGTATTTTTTTCAATGGTTATATCTTTCTTTGTTAAGGCTGAGGATGATGCTTACGAGATGCTTCATATTCAGACAAAACAGATTAAAGATGATCTAAATTTGCAGTTAAAATCAGACAGAGAAAATCTTATTACAATGGCAAACTTTGCATCGAAGCTTTATATCGATGAAAAAGGTTATGAGCGTATGTTTGATTCCTTTAAGCCGATAGGCTTGTTTTCGAGAATTGGTATACTTAATCCGGACTGCACCTTTATTACAAAAGATGGCGTATATGATTTAAAGGGACAAATTTCATTTGAGGAGCAAGCCCGTTTGGGAGAGCACGTTACCGGTAGAACCTATAGCTATTCAATACCCGATGAACAGGTGGTTCGCAGCTCTGTTCCGATTAAAGTGAACGGAGAAACAGTAGGTATTATGTATGGTATCATCAAGATTGCGACTATCAATGAGAAATATAATAATATGGCTAAGGAACTGGATGCTCAACTTTTTGTTTATGATAAGGAAACAGGAAAATTTATTATAGATACAATTAACAAAAGCCCAGATGAATTGTTAAGCTTTAAAAACAGGGAGTATAACGACGGCTATTCCTACGAAGGGTTGATTAATTCCGATAAGGGTTATTCCTCGTTCAAATCTATATATACAGGTGAGAATCTTTATATCCATTATTCAATTATTGAAGATTTTAACTGGGGTATTATGCTTGGACGTTATGAGTCTCAGGTGTTTGAGGAATCTCATAAAATGTCCCGCAATTTACTTGTAGTTTTTGCTGTAATCCTTTTAATTGCGGCAATTTATCTTGAACTAATATTAAGAAGCGAGAAGAAAAGAGCAAAATTAAACTCAGAGTCTTCTGTTATTAGGCATCTTCTTTTAGAAATAAACAGGCATCAAAAAAATATAAATACCGCTTTAAAGAGAATAAAAGAATTCTCAGGTGCCAGATCTTGTTTCTTTGCAGATACTGACGGAGAGGATTACTATTACATAAAGCCTTCACTGAAGGATAAGTGCTTATTGGGTGAGGAAAGAAAATACTTTATAAGCGAGCTTTTTAGGTATGCGGCAAATATTCATATTGATGATTCTTCTATCGGATTTATAAAGATTATTACAAATAATCACCTTTTAAAAACTAATCCGGAATTTTATAACTTTTTATTAAAGCAAGGGATAAAACACATATCATTTGCAATTATTGCAGATACGGATAATCATGTTAGTATCTTAGGTGCAATTAACCCGAAGAGAAGTTCTGACATTAGAAAACTTGCAAGTGATGTTGTGGTTTGTTTCTCTATAGCTATATACAACAAAAAACATCTTAACAAAACCGAGCTTGCTGCAACAACAGATTCACTTACAGGTGCATTGAATCGTGTTGCATATAATAAAGATATACTCGTCTTTAATAAAGAAAACCCGGAAGATTTTTCGTGCATCTATATTGATGTTAACGAGCTGCATATAAGAAATAACAAATATGGACATGCAGCAGGCGATGAAATGCTTATTTATATTGCAAATTCCTTAAAAGAAGTATTTTTTGGCCAGTACATTTACCGCATGGGTGGAGATGAATTTTTAGTTTTTGCAAAAAAAATTCCACAAACAACTATTAAACAAAGCATAGAAACCTTTGTTGAACAAATAAAAACAAGGGACTACAACGTCGCTATTGGTATATCTTACAGAAAAAGAAATATTAACTGTGAAGAAATGGTTCGTGAAGCCGAAATCAGAATGTATGAGGCAAAGACCCAGTATTATCAAGAAAAAGAAACCAAAAAAGTTTCGGATATGGATGATAATGGTTATATTCATACAAAGACAGGCATACTCGAAATTGATGCGATGATTTCTATTTTGAATGAAAATTATAATGGAATATATCGTGTAGATTTAGATACAGATAAGGCACATCGTATTTTAATGCCGGCTTACCTTGGTTATAATGAAAATGAAGAACATTTTTCTAGACTTTTAACTAAGTATATAGATGATTCAGTTGCGCCTGAATTCCACAGAGCGGCTTTGAATTTTTTGAATTATGATGTTCTAAAAAGACAGTTATTGGAAGGTAATATCCCTAAAATTACATATAAGAAGACTAACGGAGAGACTGTTATTCTTAGTATTTATAGGTTAGACGATGGAGAAAATTCTGTAAATAATACGCTCTGGGTTTTTGCCAGAGATTAAAAGCTTGCTTGACAAAGTTGGGTCATTGTGGTATACTTATTTAAGTTAAATATTTAGCAAAATCGGTGAAAATCGGTGACGCAAAGCAAAGAGGCTAAGGTTTTAAACTATGCTAGTCCAGCTGCAATGATACAAAGTCGAGAGGTAGACTTTTTATTGTTGCGGCTTTTTTGTTTTTAAGAACAAATTTTTTATAACTTGTATATTATGTAACAAAAACAATAACACAGTGAGGTGACTGAAAATGAGCAATAAAATTACTGATTTTTTCAAAAAAATTGCATCAATTAAGCATAACCCCACGGCAGAAAATGAAATGTTAAGAAAAATTAAAAATGCATTTGAAAACCAAGAGTTTAAAATGTATTTGCAGTTTATAGTTGATAATAAACAAAAGAAACTCGCTTCTGCGGAAGCGTTGTCAAGATGGGAAAGTGGCACGGGTAAGGTTATTTTCCCCGGCGAATATATCGGGCTTATGGAAAAATCCGGTTTTATTATAAGATTGGATTACTATATGTTTGAAAACGTTTGTAAAAAGCTTGCCGATTGGAAAAATACTGAATTCGGTGATTTAACTTTATCCTGCAACTTGACAAGAATCACAATATCCGAAAAAGATTTTGTAAATAAAATAACAGAAATTGTAGATAAGTACGAATTTGATAGAAGCAAGTTGTTAATTGAAATTACTGAAGATTCTATTGAAAGAAATTTAGCTGTTGCAATGGACAACGTCTTAAAAATTAAAGAGCTTGGCTTCTCAATCGCGTTAGATGATATTGGTAGCGGCTATACGTCACTTAAAAGCTTATGCAAATACCCTA
>JBGVDY010000271.1:0-5141 GCA_045119585.1 Acutalibacteraceae bacterium
AAAAACTTGGATTTCAGGTAAATGCTATAACTAAAGAGCAGTCGTCAATAGATTTTGCTTTAGAACACGGAATAATAGATTACGGAACAACAAATATTGAACCCGAGATTATAGCAGAAGCCGATATAGTTATTTTCGCACTTTATCCGCACGTATTTAAAGAGTGGATAAAGACAAACCAACACCACTTTAAAAGCGGGGCAATTATTACTGATGTAACGGGTGTGAAATCCTGTATTGTTTACGATATTCAAAGTGTTTTGCGAAGTGACGTGGAATTTATTGCTGCTCACCCAATGGCCGGTAAGGAAACATCGGGAGTAGAGAATAGCGATGATGCTATTTTTAAGGGTGCTAATTATATTGTTGTGCCTACTGAAAAAAACACCAATGAAGCCATTGAACTTTGTGCTAACTTGGGTGAACTTTTGGGCTTTTCTAAAGTGTCGGTACTGTCAGTTGAAAAGCACGATAGAATGATAGCGTTTTTATCTCAGTTAACACACTGCATAGCGGTATCGCTTATGTGCTCGAACGGTGACCCGGATTTAGTTGAGTATACAGGAGACTCTTTCAGAGATTTAACCCGTATTGCAAATATTAATGATGAAATGTGGAGCGAACTATTTTTGTCTAATAAAGAAGTGTTGCTCGAGCAAATGGATATCTACCGTGATACATTTGATAAATTATATAATTTTATAAGCAACGACGACCGTGATGGAATGAGAGATATGATGAGACTTTCTACTGCTCGCCGCCGTGAATTTAATAAGAAAGTGTGATTAAAATGAACATGATTTTCCACAGAAAGCTACCAATTCCTCAAGAGATTAAGGCGCAGTATCCTTTGAGCGAAGAAATGGTAAAAAACAAAGAAAAAAGAGCGCAAGAAATCAAGGCGGTATTTACAGGTGAGTCTGATAAATTTATTTTGGTTATAGGTCCTTGCTCTGCAGACCATAAGGACCCTGTGCTTGATTATATTTCTCGTTTGCGTTTAGTAGAAGATAAGGTTAAAGACAAGATAATAATAGTCCCACGAATTTATACCAATAAGCCCCGTACCACAGGTGAAGGATATAAGGGTATGCTTCATCAACCCGACCCTGAAACCGCACCCGATATGCTAAAGGGTATTATTGCTATTCGTGATTTGCATTTAAGTGCATTGCGTGATTATGGGTTTACCTGTGCTGACGAAATGCTATACCCTGAAAATCATCGTTATTTATCTGATTTATTGGCGTATGTTGCAATTGGTGCTCGTTCGGCAGAAGACCAACAACACCGTTTGGTTGCTAGCGGTCTTGACGAGCCTGTAGGTATGAAAAATCCAACAGGCGGCGATCTTTCTGTTATGATGAATTCAATCAAAGCCGGTCAGTCTGCTCACACATATATTTACAGAGGTTGGGAAGTTGAAAGCAGCGGTAACCCGTTAACCCATGCAATCCTTCGCGGTTCGGTTGATTTTGCAGGTAAAAACATTTCTAATTACCATTATGAAGATTTGGCACAGCTTAGTGACCTTTATGCTAAAACAAATCTTAAAAACCCATCGGTTATAGTGGACACTAACCACGCCAACTCCGGTAAGCAGTATCTTGAACAAATTCGTATTGCAAAAGAAGTTATTCATAGCCGTAATCATAATGACAATATTAAAAAGCTTGTAAAAGGTCTTATGATTGAAAGCTATATTGAAGACGGCGCTTGTAAAGCCGAAGAGCATATTTACGGTAAATCTATTACCGACCCATGCCTTGGTTGGGCGAAAACTGAAAAACTAATCTACGATATTGCCGATAAGCTATAAATTACAAATACCCCTATATAGCCAAGTGTTCTTAAGGATACTTGGCTATATTGGGTTGTTATTGAGGTATTACGTGGTAATACTGTAATAAAAGAGTATTTACTTTAGTGTGTTTATATTTTCAATAAATATGATTATATTTTCACTACAATCTTTAATCAATATATGATACAATAAGGTCACACGTTTTGTTTGAAATAAAGTGAGGAAAATTTTTATGTTATTTAAGAAGTTGCTTAGCGTAATACTCAGCATTTCGTTATTAATTACAGTTGTTGGCATATCTGTTACTGCAATAGAAACTGTCGATGAAGTAATAGTTAAGGATTATTACGTAAAAAGTCCCGGTCGCGAATACATTGAAAATTCCGGCTATAACGCTTCGATAGGTACAGGGGACCAAAGTAAACCTGTTGGTAGTAAGGAAAACCCAGCTCCTACCGTTGCTGCACTTATTGCGATTATTAATGATGACCCTGAAATGACCGCAAGCGATATTGCAAATGTATATATTATGCAACGCAGCGACTGGAATAAGTATGATGGTTCTATAATAGGCAAGGATACAACTGTAACGCCCAACATTTTCTATACCCCATATCATAATATGACAAGTTGGGCACACGCAACAGACCGAAATATGTCGATAGAAACGGTAGAGAACCACTCTTGGAAAATGGTTATAAAGGCAGACCCAAGCCTTACTAATGCAAATAATGGCAAGATATATCTTACTTTTAACGATAGAATAGGCGCTGGTTCTAACATTGTTGCAACAGGACCTATTGATTTTGAAAACGTAGTATTAGTATCAACCCGTCAGGACTATATGTCTATTATACCTAACGGTTATGATGTTGAGTTTAGCGCTGAAACAGCTCACGGTGCGTTAGCTAATATGGACTATAATACAAATATTACTTCAAAGAGGACCTGGAACGGCACGGTAGCTTCACGCGATTTTAACCGTTTCCAATTATACACTGACGCAATTACCGATACCGACGGTCTTACCGTAACCTTTAATCAAAAATATGTACTTGCGAAGTATTTTTATATTACGGGTAATGGCAAAAGCAATTACAACGTAGATGGTGATATCAATCTTATATTTAATAATAAAGATATCAATTTGACAGGCTTCTATTGGGGTAGCGGCTCAACTAAATATACACATACATTTAATAGTCTTAATATTCAAGTTAAGTCGGCGACTGCTATAGATTTAAGCGATAAAAATGACACCACAGGTACTGTAGCATTTACGAACGGTGCACAAGTTATTATAGATTCAGATACTCAATTTTCCGGTGAATTAACCGATGTGGCAGATATTTCTATACCTACAAATGATGCCGGAGTTAAAAAGTATTGGAAATTGATTAATATCGGAGATGGTAATGCTATATCCTTTGTTACAGATGCAAGCGGCAAAGCTATTTTAGGTAAATATAAGATAAGCGAAAACTATACTGCTATTGCTACCGATGCAAATGGTACTACCTATGAATCTAAGGACTGCTTGCTTGATTTAGCAGATGTTCCGGGTGAGTATGTTGTTACCTTTGCAACTAAATGCTATGATTATTATGTTGCGCATGGCGGTACAGGTGACGGTACAGATATTAAAAATCCTGCACCAAGCGTTGCCGAAGCGGTTACTACTATGAACGCTATCGGCGGACTTACCGAAGCTGACACCGCAAATATATGGATTATGCAGGATATAGACGCTGTTAAAAATGACGGAACGGTTGAGATTAGCGGTACTACATATAATAAGCATAATCTTGCATATTGGGGCGCTGTACCAAGCCATACAGTTAAAATTTCGGTTAAACCTTATGAAAATAACCAGGCAAATAATAAAGACGCAAATCTTCCTACCTATTTAGCCAGCATTGAAAGGGTGGGAACTAATACTCGAATAGACTTTGCGGGCCCTACTGAAATCGATAATATTAAATTGGTATATTGTACAAATACAAACCTAACAAATTCACAGTATGGCATTATAAACTTTAACGGTAATGATGTGAAAATGGGTTCAGGACTTAAGTTCTGTTATGCAACCGCCAAAAAGGATACTACTGCACAATGGGTAGGTGAATTAATTGATTTAACAAACTTCTCTGCCAATATTACTGCAAAGACCACTACTGAAAAGAGTTTCCCAAACCCAATTGATATAGAAATAGCGTACCCGATTGCGGCTGGTAGCGGGTATTTCTTCCTTCCTGCATTTGAAGATGCATACAACACTTTCCAAAAGGATGTTACTTTAAGGTTTACAGGCACAGCAAATGGCGGTAGATTACAAATTATTGGTAAATCGGCTAATACTTCTCCTGTAACCTTTAAGCAAAATCTTAATGTAAAAATTACCGAACCCGGAGGGTCTTGGCGAATAATAAACAACGGTAACTTTGTTGTTGAAGGCGGTATACAAATGATTGTAAGTGATGAAATTACAAAACAAAGCGGTTATCAGCTTTCGAATATATATACTAGTGCGTATACAAAGCGTACAGATAATACATATAGCGATGATGACAAGGTTACAAACCATTGGATTCTTAATGTAAATGATGCTATGGTTGAAGCTCTTGAATTTATTGAAAACGAAAAGGGCAAATTCCAAATTCCCGAGTACCATTCTGCAGTTGCAACAAATGTTGCTAACACTTCTTTAACATATACTGCTGATGAAAATGGTATACTTGATTTATCAAAAGTTCCGGGTGAATATACCGTTGTAATTAAGCGCTTGGAGCAAGAGTCTGACACATATAAAGATAGTATTAATTACCGCGGTTATATTAGCGGAATAACTAAATATAACGCTGCTTTGGCTAACACCTTTAAAAAGCTTTCTACTGACACCGAACTTAATGTTATTTATATGGGCGGTTCTGCAACTAAGGGTGAATATGCTAGTAACTGGTGTGAATCGGTAGGTACTTGGTTACAGACCAATTTCCCAAATGCAACAATTAATAATATTGATAAAGCATTAGAAAATACAGGTACGGATTTTGGTGCTTTGCGCGTAGCAAGGGATGTAATTTCTAAAGCGCCCGACCTACTATTTATTGAATATTCACTTGATGATTATCTCGATGGTATATCATCCGCTAAAGCTTCAATGCAGTTTGAAACAATTGTAAGGGAAGTAAAGGAAGTATATCCAGACTGCGATATTGTTACACTATTTGCATCCACTTCCGAAATGGGTAACGAGCTTTACGGCCAAGCATTAGCACAGGAAGAAATTTGCCAAAAATACAATATCTCTTCTATAAATATTGGCAGTGAAGCTGAA
>JBGVDY010000272.1:0-5285 GCA_045119585.1 Acutalibacteraceae bacterium
ATCTAACAAAGGTTTTAGTACAAGGACTTTATCGTGCTTCTCACGAAGATTTTTATGCACTTCCTGATTTTTATACTGCAAAGGTTAGTCGTTGCGAAGAAAAACCTATAACCAACCGCGAAATTTATAAAGAAACTTTAATGCGTAGGGTTAAGACACAATTTGAAAAATATATTTCGGTACTACCAAATATTTCACCCGATATTGAAATGACTGTTGCCAACAGTCAAGATTTGGGCTTTTTGTGTGATTTTATTGCTTTTAGTATTAATGCACCTTTTGATGATAAGCAGTTTGTTTTAGAGCATTTGTCACCTGTAAAGCGTGCAAAGGTTTTAATTGAATTACTTGAAAAAGAATATGAAATAAATCAAATAGATAAGCGTATCGCTGAAAAAACACGCTTTGCAATTGATGAGAATCAAAAAGAATATTATTTAAGAGAACAACTAAAAGTTATTTCGGGCGAGCTTTATGGCGATGAAACTGCTGATGAAATAGACGTTTATCATACTAAAATTGAGTCACTTTCGGCAGAGAGTAGTGTAAAAGAAAAACTGCACTCTCACGTAAATAAACTTTCAAAAATGCCGCAGGGCTCTAACGAGGGTACAGTTGAAAGAGGCTATCTTGATACTTGTATAGAACTTCCTTGGAATTCTTACACAAAAACATCAACCGATATTTTAAAGGCTAAAAAGATTTTAGATCGTGATATTTACGGTCTTACTAAGGTTAAGGACCGCATTTTAGAACTTTTATCGGTTTATACGTTATCACCTGATATTAAGGGCCAAATTATTTGTTTAGTGGGTCCTCCCGGTGTTGGTAAAACTTCTATAGGCAAGACTATTGCCGAATGTATGGGTAGACGTTTTTCTCGGGTTGCATTGGGTGGTGTTCACGATGAGTCCGAAATACGCGGACACCGTAAAACCTACATAGGTGCAATGCCCGGTAAAATTATAAATGCTATAAAACAATCAGGTAGCGGCAATCCTGTTATTTTGCTTGATGAAATTGATAAATTAGGTAAAGATTATAAAGGCGATCCTGCATCTGCTTTGTTGGAGGTTTTGGATCCCGAACAAAATAATACCTTTGTTGACCATTATATTGAAATACCGTACGATTTGAGTAAGGTTGTATTTATTGCTACTGCAAATACTATTGATACTATACCTGCTCCATTGCTTGACCGTATGGAAGTAATTGAGGTTTCAAGTTATACGAGAGAAGAAAAGGCCGAAATTGCTAAGAGGCATTTAATTGCTAAGCAAATTGCCCGTCATGGTCTTAAAAAGGGACAAATAAAATTTAATGATGATGCAGTTTATTCACTTATAGATTTCTACACACGCGAATCGGGTGTACGACGGCTTGAACGTACTATTGCTTCTCTTTGTAGAAAGAGCGCACGAATCATAGCTGAAGGTCAGAAAAAACGGGTTACCATTGATGAAACACAAGTGGTTTCAATGCTTGGAAGACACAAGTATTCACCCGAAGTGATTTTGTCTGAAGATGCGGTAGGTATCATTAATGGCCTTGCCTGGACAAGCGTTGGCGGCGAAATAATGCAGCTTGAAGTTTCAGTTATGGACGGAACAGGTAAGGTAGAGCTTACGGGTTCTTTGGGCGACGTTATGAAAGAGTCTGCTATGGCAGCAGTAAGCTTTGTCCGCGCTAATGCATTAAAACTTGGCATTGACAGTATGTTTTATAAGAATAAAGATATTCATATTCACGCTACTGAAGCTGCGGTACCTAAAGATGGTCCATCAGCGGGTGTTACAATGGTAACAGCATTAATTTCAGCTTTAACTGATAAAAAAATTAAACGCGATATTGCTATGACGGGTGAAGTAACTATTCGTGGTCGTGTGCTTAAAATAGGCGGTTTAAAAGAAAAGTCTATGGCGGCTTATCGTGGCGGAGTTAAAACAGTATTTATACCAAAAGAAAATCTTGCTGATTTAGAGGATGTAGATGCTGTTGTAAAGGAAAACGTTAGATTTATTCCTGTCGCATTTGTGGATGAAATTTTGCAAAATGCTTTTATTTCAGAATCCGTAAAATCTGATAATCAATATTTTGATGATTATACTGTTGCGCTTAGAGACACCGTAACTCAATAAAAAAGGGGGTAAAGGTATGAATTTTAATAATGCAGAGTTTGAAAAAGCTTTTGGCACCTTTTCTCAGTTGGAGAGTTCTGATTTACCTGAAATTTGTTTTGCAGGACGTTCTAATGTCGGTAAATCTTCACTTATCAATAAGATTTTAAATCGAAAATCAATTGCTCGAGTTAGTTCTAAACCGGGTAAAACCGTTACAATTAATTTCTATAAGGTTGATAATATTCGTCTTGTGGACCTTCCGGGTTATGGCTACGCTAAGGTTAACTTTAGCGAAAGGGAACGTTGGAGTGAACTTATGGAAGGTTATTTTAATTCGGGACGTAATATTAAGGTGGTTTTTCAACTTATTGATATGCGTCACCCTGCAACCGATTTTGATATTTCGATGCTTGATTTTCTTTCTCAAATGGAAATACCTTATATTGTGGTTTTAACAAAAGCTGATAAGCTTAATAAAACCGAAACTGAAAAACGTTTAAAGCAAATTTATGACGAATTAGGTGAATTTGCTGAAAACACAAAAATTGTCCCCTTTTCAATACAAAATAATACTGGCGCAGAGGAACTGCGCCGTATATTAGAAGAAGTTTGTTAGTAGCTTTATGCAACTAAACAATAAAAAACAAAGGAAGATTATAATGAAATCTAAATTTTTAGAGCGCTTTTCTTGTGTGTTTTATGATATTTTTGCGGGTTATTTAGCAACGGTTATTGCATTTTTATTAAGCCGAAAAGGGATTAGTTTAATTTGGCCTGATGAATTTGTGTCAGCGTCTGTAGTATGGTCTTTGGCTACTTTTTTTGGTATGTATATTTTAAAGATATACAATACTCTTTGGCGCTTTTCCGGAATAAATGAAATTATTCGTGTATTTTTAGGTTGTTTAATTCCGATGTTTGCAACCTGTATTGCTCAAAAAGCAATATGGAACGATGTAGATTTTTCGTTATATAGCTTGCTTTACTTTTTAACTGTCTTTTTCATATTGGCTTATCGTTTTATTATAAGACGTTATGAAAAAATGAATGCTGAAAAGCTTTCCTCTACAACTAAAAATGATATTAGCGGAAACGTTATGATTATTGGTGCCGGTGGAGCGGGCGAAGCAATTATTAAAGAACTTTCCACAAAACAAGACGTTAAAATCAAGTGTATAGTAGATGACAATCCTGCCAAGCTTAATCAGTATTTGGCCGGTGTTCATATTGTGGGAAATACAGGTACTATTGTAAATAATGTTGAAAAATATAAAATAGACACTATCATTTTTGCAATACCAAGTTGCCCTTTAAAAAGACGTACTGAAATTCTTAATATTTGCGGTCTTACAAAGTGCGCTTTAAAAATATTGCCGTCTCTTTATAAGCTTGAAAATGTTTCGGAATTTGTACCGACTATCCGTAAGGTCGAAATTGAAGACCTTTTGGGTAGAGAAACTATTAAAACTAATATTGATACAGTTTTCAACTATTTGGAGGGTAAGGTTGTACTTGTTACTGGTGGTGGTGGAAGTATTGGTAGTGAACTATGTCGCCAAATTGCAACCTATAATCCAAAGCAATTAATTATTTTCGACATTTATGAAAATAATGCTTATGAAATACAAAATGAGCTTAAACGTAATTATCCAAATTTAAGTTTGGTAACCTTAATTGGATCTGTTCGCGATAGTAAGCGTATGGACTATGTTTTCCGCACTTATAAACCCGAAGTAGTTTATCATGCGGCAGCGCATAAACACGTGCCTTTAATGGAGGATAGTCCTAACGAGTCGATAAAGAATAACGTTTTTGGCACCTATAAAACTGCCGAATGTGCTGACCGTTACGGTGTAAAGCGTTTTGTCCTTATTTCTACAGATAAGGCAGTTAATCCCACAAATATAATGGGTGCAAGTAAGCGCATTTGTGAAATGATAGTGCAAACCTTTAATGCAAAATCTAAAACAGAGTTTGTGGCGGTTCGTTTTGGTAATGTTTTAGGATCTAATGGTAGTGTTATCCCACTATTTAAAAAGCAACTTGAACAAGGCGGTCCTTTAACAGTTACTGACCCTAATATTATCAGATATTTTATGACAATACCCGAAGCTGTACAATTAGTATTACAAGCGGGAGCCAATGCAAATGGTGGCGAAATATACGTTTTAGATATGGGCGAGCCGGTAAAAATTTTGAGTTTAGCCGAAAATCTAATAAGGCTTTCGGGCTTTGAACCATATAAAGATATTGGAATAGAGTTTACAGGTTTACGTCCTGGTGAAAAGCTTTATGAAGAGTTACTGATGTCTGAAGAAGGGTTAAAGGCTACAGAAAATGAACTAATTCATATTGGCAGACCTATTGATATTGATACCGAAGTTTTAACTAATACTTTGGAAGAAATGCGTACAGCGATGTATGATGAAAATGCCGATATACGCGGTCTCGTAAAGCGTATAGTTCCTACGTATCAAATTCCTAATAATTAAATAAAAAGGGCATATTCGAAATTACTCGAATATGCTCTTTTTTTATACTTTTAAAATATCTTTTATAACTTCACTTGCTATTATAAGACCTGCGGTAGGGGGAACAAAGGATATACTTGCAGGAATGCGGTCGTTATTGTTTTTAATGGGTTGTTCTTTTGAATAGACAACCTTTAATTTTTTTATACCGCGTTTTTTTAGCTCATAACGCATTACTTTTGCTAACGGGCAAACTGATGTTTTATAAATATCTGAAACTTCAAATATAGTAGGATCAAGCTTGTTGCCTGTGCCCATTGAGGATATTATTGGTACGTTTTCATTGTTGGCTTTCATTATAAGTTCAATTTTAGCGGTTACAGTGTCGACTGCATCAATAATATAATCGTATACAGAAAAATCAAAATCGTTTGAATTTTCAGGTAAAAAGAAGGTGTTAAATACGTTTACGTTTGCCTGCGGATTTATGTCAAGTACGCGCGCTTTCATAACGTCAGTTTTTTGTTTACCAATGCTTGAGTGGGTGGCAATAATCTGTCGGTTAATATTGGTTATAGATACGGTATCGTTATCGATAATATCAATGTTGTAAACTCCTGCTCGAGCAAGCGCTTCTACAACATAACCGCCAACACCGCCGATACCAAAAACTGCAATACGTGCATTTTTTAAT
>JBGVDY010000273.1:0-4996 GCA_045119585.1 Acutalibacteraceae bacterium
GGTTCAGTTGAAGCAATCGGTGAAGAGGCATTTTTGGGCACAAACATCACAAGCATAACCATCCCCGATAGTGTAACAAGCTTAGGCCGAGGAGCGTTTTGGTATTCCAGTCTTGGAGAAATTACCTTAGGCTCCGGAATTAAAAATATTAACGATTTAATGTTTTGTTGGACTCCATTGAAAAATATTGTAATCCCTTATGGTGTGGAATCTATTGGCTCGGGAGCATTTGTTTGTCCATTACTTGAAAAAATCAACATTCCAGTAAGTGTAACAAGTATTGGCGAATTGGCGTTCTATGAGTGTGCAGCTTTGACTGATGTTTATTATTCTGGTTCAGAAGATGCTAAGAATTATATTGTAATCGCGGAAAGCAATGAACCACTGTTGAATGCAATGTGGCACTATAGCAGTTGTGAGGAAGCTCATGTTTATTCCAACGTTTGCGATGCAACTTGCAACGTCTGTGGTGAGACTCGTGAGGTTTTGAATCACAACTACGATTCCGGCCAAGTAACCAAGGCGGCTACCTGCAAGGCAACAGGTATTAGGACGTATACTTGTTCTGTATGCAAAAGCACAAAAACTTCGACCATAGCGAAACTAACCACACACTCTTACAAAACAACCACAGCAAAAGCAACGCTTTCTAAAAATGGTAGTGTGGTTAAGAAATGTACTGTGTGCGGAAGGGTTGCAAGTAATAGTACTATTAAGTACGTTAAATCTTTAAAGTTGTCTACAACAACATACACATATAATGGTAAGGTAAAAAACCCTAGTGTAACAGTTAAGGATTATTCAGGCAAGGTGCTTAAGCAGAATACGGATTACACTGTAAGTTACGCAAAGGGCAGAAAAAATGTCGGAACCTACAAGGTGAAGATTGAAATGAAGGGCAAGTATAGCGGTACCAAAACGCTAACCTTTAAGATTAACCCTGCGAAAACAACGGTATCAAAACTCACTGCCGGTAAGAAGAGTATCACGGTAGCAATTAAAAAGAAATCCTCGCAAGTCAGTGGATACCAAATTCAGTATTCAACTTCTAAGAAGTTTACAAAGGCTAAAACAAAAACCATTTCGAGTTATAAGACAACGAAATATACTTTGAAGAGTCTTAGTGCTAAAAAGACATACTACGTAAGAGTAAGAACCTATAAGACTGTTGATAAAACAAAGTATTATTCCAGTTGGTCCACTTACAAGTATGTAAAAACTAAATAACATAGCAAACGGGGCAAGGAGAATTTTCTCCTTGCCCCGTTAAACTTATTTAATTATAATGTTAAAACACTTCCTTGCGGAGTATCTCCCCTAAGAGTGGATTCAAGTTTTACTGTAAGAATAAATGCTCTATTAAAATTTTGGTACCTAAAGCTATAAGAATTATACCGCCGGCAAGCTCTGCTTTGGATTTCCATTTAGCACCGTAAACATTACCGATTTTAACCCCTATTGCGGATAGCGTAAAGGTTATAACACCAATGAACGTTACCGCTAAATAAGCATAGGTGTTATTGCCCTTTAAATCCATTGCAAGTGAAATACCTGCCGCCAGTGCATCAATGCTTGTGGCTACCGCCATTACGAACATTGTTTTGAACGCAAAGGAAGAACAACCGCAGTCTTCTTCGGTGCCATCTTTTTCACGCGATTCCTTAATCATATTAAAGCCAATGGCACCAAGCAGTACAAAGGCAATATAATGGTCAACTGCGGTTACGTATTTTTCAAAGGCGGTACCTAAAAAGTAGCCTATAAGTGGCATTAAAGCCTGAAATCCGCCAAACCATAAGCCGGTTATAAGCATATGCCTTTTTTTGAGTTTATATGTAGCAAGGCCTTTGCATATAGATACCGCAAAGGCATCCATCGAAAGACCTATAGCTAAAAGTAAAAGCTCTATAATTCCCATTTTTAATCACTCGTATTAGTATATTTTCAATATCATAGATTATATACCAATATAAGCGAAATGTCAAATTAAAATAGGCTGTATTTGTTTACCGTTAAGTGCCTTTTCTATTGTTTCCGGTATTAGCGAAAAATTGCATATTAGAGAATTGTTTTTACCCTGAGGGTCATCTTGACGGTAGGGTACAAAATAAATATTTTTAGTGTTATGCAGCATTCCAATATTTTTGGCACTGGCACCTAAAGCGTCATTCGTAGCAATGCCCAATACAACAGGTTTATTATTTCGCAAATGCGCCTTTATTGCCATTGTTACTGCGGTATCTGTAATACCTAAGGCGTTTTTGGCAAGGGTATTGCCTGTGGCGGGAGCCACTACTAAAATATCGAGTAATCCCTTAGGACCTATTGGTTCGGCAGTTGCGATAGAGTTTATTATTTTATTACCTGTAATTTCTTCTACTTCTTTTATAATATCTTTTGCTTTGCCAAAACGGGTGTCGGTACTGCACACCGTTTCTGATAAAATGGGCAGAATTTTAATATTTTCTTTACTCAAAACTTTTAAGGCTTCTATAGATTCCTTTATGGTACAAAAGGAGCCCGTTATAGCGTATCCCAAGGTTATATTTTGCATAATATTCTCCTTTTAATTATAAAAACGAATAAGCTCGCTAACGGTTTTTGCTAAAATTCTTCCTGCTGTTTTAGGGGCGACTTTGCCGGGAAGTGCCGGTGCATTTAAAGCTTTAAGACCTACTGACTTTGCATATTCTAAGTTAAATCCGCCTTTTGACGATAAATCCATTAAAAGACTACACGGTAAGTTTTTAATGGTATTGTCAGGTAAAACTAAAGCATCAACTGTATTGAAAATAATATCATATCCTAAGTAAAGCTCGGGCAACTTTTCAGTATTTATGCTACTAAACCCGAGCGCTTCCAGTGCAGCAAAATCTTTAGGTTTTCTGGCACTTACAGTAACATTGGCACCAAGACTTTTAAGCCTATCGGCTAAAATTTTTCCTACTCGACCGTAGCCTATAACTAAAATATTGCTTTGCCAAATGGTGAAATCGGTGTTTTCTATGGCGATTTTTATCGCGCCCTCGGCAGTGGGGACGGCATTCAAGAGTGCATAGCTGTCAAGGGTGTTATAATCAATACAATTACGATTTTTAAAGTTATAGTTACAACAAAGTATAAGTTGGTCCTGCGTTTTTTTATAAATATCTTCTAAAGGTATAACGCGGTTTGTAAGCGGTGTGAATACGTTTTTTCCATCACGTGTAGTGGGAACGGGAAGAATTAGTATATCGCTTAAAGCAATATCGCCTTTATCTTCGGGGTAAAGACCTAAAGTGTTAACAAAAAAGTTTTGTTTTTCAAGGTGGTGTTTAACCGTTTTCAGTCTACTGTCTCCGCCTACTATACAAACCTTTTTCATAAAATCCCTCCAAAAAATATAAGTGCCGAAAACTTATAGAGAATTTCTTTCACTAATACAGTTTATGGCACTTAAAGTTGTTTGTTACGGTATTTCTTTTAATAATTTTTCTTTGGTATTTTTACTTGGGTCACTTACAACGGTTTTTCTTAAATGTTCTAAAATTTCACCTATTTTTTCTCCCTTGTAGCCAAGCTCTAAAAGCATTCTTCCGTCTATTTTAAGGTGTCTTATTTTATAAGGTTCGCCAGAGCGTATAACCTTATCTATTAAAGTTGTTTCTAAACCTTTATACTCAAAAAACGCTTTTAAAATGTCATATTCGCAAAGGTTTAGCATTTCTTTAATATCGCGTTTATTTTCGGGTGTAGGCATTTCTAGCAGAGCGTCAAAGGTATTAAAAAATTCACGTTCTTTATTAGAAGGGCGAAGATGCATTAAAGTATCGGTACTAATGCTTAGATACAGGCGCACAAGGGGGTCTTTTTGAAGGCTTATTTTTTCGAAATCAGGAGTTTTTGTGAAATCTATAAAGTTTAGACCTTTTGATAAAATTAAATCCTCAAAAACCTTGAAGTTGTCACCCATGACCGCTTTTTTAAGCTCTACAAAAATACGTTCGCGACTTACATTTTCTAAAAGTGGAGCACATTCAAGCGCGGCATTTAAGGTATTCTGTTCTATAGAAAAGCCTAAAGTGGCGGCAAAGCGGAAAAGCCTTAAAATGCGTAGCGCATCTTCGGAAAATCTGGTTTTAGCATCTCCTACTGTACGCAAAATTTTATTGTTTATGTCGTCAATGCCGCCGTAAAGGTCAATAAGTCCTTCGCTTTGGTTATAAGCCATAGCGTTTACAGTAAAATCTCTACGGCAAAGGTCTTCTGATAAATTTCTTACAAAATTCACACCATCAGGATGTCGCGAGTCGCTGTAACCGTTTTCGGTGCGAAAGGTGGTAACTTCAATAGGGCAGGAGTCTACCATAACAGTTACTGTACCGTGCTTTATGCCTGTAGGTATTGTCTTTTCAAAAAGGCTGATTACTTCTTCGGGAAAAGCCGATGTAGTAACATCGAAATCGGTAGGAACTTTGCCCATAAGCATATCCCTCACACAACCGCCTACAAGGTAAGCCTTATGTCCGTTTTTTATTAAATTTTCTATAACAAAGCTTACGTTTGAAGGAATTTTAAACATTTTTAAGTTTCCTTTCAAAAAATGGTTTATTTTTTTTACAAATAGTAGTATAATATATATAATATTCTTATATAGGGAGTTTTTTTAGTGAAACAACTGTCACTTGAGGATAAAATAATTGATAATGTTAAAAAAATTCACATGATAGGCATAGGCGGTAGCGGTATGTGTCCGCTTGCCGAGATTTTGCATACCAAGGGTTATATTTTAACCGGGTCTGATAATAACGAAAGCGACCCGTTAAAGCGGGTTAAAAATCTTGGTATAAAGGTTTTTATGGGGCATAATCCCGAAAATGTAGAAAATGCTGAATTGGTGGTTTATTCTGCGGCTATCAGTAAAGATAACCCTG
Source organism: Acutalibacteraceae bacterium (assembly GCA_045119585.1). Lineage (GTDB taxonomy): Bacteria > Bacillota > Clostridia > Oscillospirales > Acutalibacteraceae > UBA737. The sequence goes on from JBGVDY010000273.1 coordinate 4,914, forward strand.
AATTAGTAAGGGCTAATGAACTTGGTATTCCCACAATGGAGAGAAGCCTATTGTTAGGCGCGCTTACCCGTAAATACGATAAC
>JBGVDY010000274.1:0-3482 GCA_045119585.1 Acutalibacteraceae bacterium
ATCTTTGGCGCAGGCTCTATTGCTCAAAACAACAATGCCGAAACCCTTTGGGAGCCCGGCAAAACTCAGGTTGCATATCTTGCAATCGAAAACGCAGGTAATCTTTCTTTAAAATATAAGGTTGCCCTTGACGTTTATACAACTACTACTGACCATAAAAATCTCTATGAAGTTATGCAATATGCAATTGTTCCTGATGCACAACCCGATTCCGTAAATAAATGGAACGGAGGTAAGAGTGTTGTTCTTGGCAAACAGGTTGTATCCGGCGACGGTATTATTGTTGACGTAACTATGGAACCCGGTGTAACACACTATTTTGCTTTAGCAATTCATATGCTTGAATCTGCTGATAACAAATATCAGGGCGGCGAAGTTAGCTTTGATATGTCGGTTCTTGCAACTCAAGTAGAAGCAGAATTTGACAGTTTTGACAACACCTACGACGCTGACGCTACATATCCGATGGGTAAACCTTCAAAGGTAAGTGAGACTGCAGGCGAATACAACGCTGTGATAGATATTCCAAAAGAAGCACCTGAAGGCAACTATACTCTTGATTTCCCCGAAGATGAAATTTCTCTTTCTTACGTTGATACAAAAGCAACGTTTAATTGCGAAATCGACCTTCTTCGCGACGGCGTAAAGGTTGAAAATACCGGTATGGCTTGGCCTGTATCGATTCAGTTGCCAAACCCATTTGTTAAAATAGAAAAAGTTTTACATAACGGTGAAGAAATCAAAGACTTTACTTTTGATGCAACTAATTATACCGTTGAATTTGTAACAACACATTTCAGCCCGTTTGCAATCACTTATACAGATTATACTGACCCTTCATTTGAATTGGGTTTCACACAAAAAGATGGCAAATACACTATAACAAAGGGTATGTTTGTTAATCAAAATCCCGTTAATTTTGACACATCATTAGCAGAAGATGATTCAAAATATATGGTAGTTGATTTTGTTAAAGACGGTAATACCTACTACGTTGTTAGTGAACGTGATAATACAATATTTGTATCTGCCGATACTACCGCAGAATACATCTGTAAGAGCGGTACTTATAACACTGCTAATTCAACCTTCAAAACTAGTCAGTCCGGAAAACTATATAGTGTAATCTCCGGTTTACAAAATAATGCACACAATACCCTTTATTTACTTCCCGGTACTTACAACGAAGGAACAACTATCAATGTATACTCCAGTATGGATATCATAGGTTTAGGTGATACCGATACTGTACAGGTAGTTAAGACTTCTTCATCTAGCAGTAACCGTCATTTGTTCAATTGCTCCGGTACTAAAGCCGATTATATTCAGGTTACCATACGCAATATGAAATTGGATGCAACCGCTAAAACTACCAATAGCAAAGATAACGCTGCGGTACAATCTATTCGTAAATCAAAGGTTAAATGCTATGACCTAAACATTGTTAAAGGTACTGGTTGGGACGCTATTGCATTTTATGTAAATGGTAATAATGCAGTTGAGGGTGTAAAATATCCTGCATATCTTTATGCAGATAATTGTACTCTAAATACAACCCAGACTTTCTGCATTGTATCAACTGCCGGTAGCTATAAGTTCTATCACAATAATCTTACCTATGGCGGTAAAGCTTATACTAACAATAGTGGTAGTATTAAAAACATCCAAATGGCTGCTGATGATTGGTGGAACTAATCTAAAATAACTTAATTTTGTTGTCTATCCCCCTTAATTGGGGGATAGGCGGTAATCAAAGGATACAAATAATGCGTTGTGTCTTTTGATTGCCGAAAACTATTTTAAGGAGTTATATATGAATACACTTAAAAAGATATGGAACATTGTATCTTCCGCTCTTGTGGTAATAATGGTGTTGTGTGCAGTCTTTCTAATGGGTTCGCGCATTATTGGTTACCAATGCTACACCGTTATATCCGGCAGTATGGAGCCTAAATACAGCGTTGGTGATCTTCTCTATGTGAAAGACGTTGACGTGAACAACATTAAGGTTGGCGATGATATTACCTTTGTTCTTAATGAAGATTTGGTTGTTGCAACCCACCAGGTAATTCGTGTTGATGCTCAAAATCAACACTTCTATACAAAGGGTATTGCTAATGAAATTGAAGACAGCGAGCCCGTACATTTTAATAATGTAATAGGTGTACCGCAGTTTTCTATTCCAAAGCTTGGTTACGTTTCTGATTTTATTCAGCATCCACCCGGTATGTACATTACAATAGGTATTGGTATTATACTAATCCTTCTTGTCTTTGTGCCTGATTTGATTGCTAAAAAGAAGGACGAAGAAACCGAAGAGGTTGAAGCAATTAAAAACGATACCAAAACCGCAGAAGAAGAAAACGAAAAACTAAAAGCCGAGCTTAATAAGCTTCGCGAAGAACTTGAAAACACTAAAAAAGACTAATTACGGTTTCGTATTTATGTTTGTTTAGGAATTCCAACAAGCATAAATTTGAGATATAATTTTATGGAAAGGAGGAAAATTAAATGAAATTAACAAAGAAAAAGGTATTTGTTGCAGCATTGGCTATTTGTTTAATTGCAATTCTCTCTTTTGGTACTTTAGCTTGGTTCTCTGCAGGTGATTCTGTTAAGAACGAATTCTATGTAGCAGATTCTACTGAAAAGGATCCGGATGAGCTTTTCTCACTCGACGTTTACGAGTACACTGAAACTTCACCTACCACAAAGGTTCCTGCCGGTGACGTTTATAACGAAATCACTCCCGGTGACCATTTAAAGAAAGAACCCCATGTTGTAAACACCGGTTACTATGATCAGTACGTTCGTGCTATCGTAACCATTTCTGATGCTACTGCTTGGATTAATGCTATGGGTCTTGATTTCGAAATCGAAAACGTATTCGAAGGTTATGACGCTACTAAGTGGGATAACATTTCCAAAGATATTAATGGCGCTACCGATACTATCACTTATGTTCTTTACTACAAGGGCGTTCTTGACGGTACAGATACAGCTAACGATGCTATAAGCGGTACCATCGCTGACATCAAACTTTTCGACTACGTAAACATTCCTAAGTCTCTTACTAAAGAACAAGCAGCTGCTTTCAAGGGTGGTTTCTCTATTGACGTAAAGGCTCAGGCTGTTCAAACCGAAAACGTTGGTGCAAACGCATACGATGCATTCCAAACCGTTGGTTTGGACATCGCTGCAGCTAATCACTAATATTATGCTGCATTCATATTGTATTTAAGGCATTATAATCATCTTTATTGTGCACAAATGATTATAATGAACTTAATTACATAATATCCAAGTTAATGCTGCGACTCGTAATATCGGCGTTAACGAGTCGCAGTTATCACGCAAAGCCGATAGTTATAAAAGGAGTTTTATAATGAATAATTCAAAAACAACCAAGCGTGCCCTCCTTATGAGCGCTCTCGCACTTTTAGTATGCGTTACAATGCTCATTGGTAGCACATTCGCTTGGT
>JBGVDY010000275.1:0-1698 GCA_045119585.1 Acutalibacteraceae bacterium
CTTCACGGAATGGATGCGCCTGAACTATAAGCGCACCGTCTTCTCTCATTAATGTGAGCTTATCGCTTTGTCTCATATTCATAATTTCGGGGTGAGCAAGAAACCATTCTTTACTGAGCCCGTATACCAAAAAGTCGCTACCGCCGTAAGTAGTTTCAACACCGCAAAAAACCTTAATTCCAACAGTTTCGCTTAATTCTAAAGCTTTTTCGTAATCCGAAAAATAAAAATCAATTTTTTCTTCATAGGTTCGGTTACTGTTATCTACATCAGGAAAATGGTTTGTAATAAAGATGCCATCATATTCAAGCTCTTTATAATACTTTAAAGTTTCCTCCACGGTTGCGATTGCGCAACCACTAACAGGAGAAGTATGAAGATGTGTTTCATATTTATACATTTTATCACCCTATTAATTATAACATATCTTTTATCCAAAAGAAAGTTTTTTTAAAATTAAATTATTTCATATCTTTGATAGCCACCTAATGAGAACACCCCATACGTGCTATTTTTTCTTTTTATGAATATTGCGTATTGTCTTTTTTGGTTTTTGGTAGGTGCTTTTTTGGTCGCGTGGGGGTGCTACAAGGCAGTTTTTACCTGTGCCTATAAGATCAAAGCGCTTTGCTTTTTTAAGCGCTGTAAGCACTATCTCGCGGTTTTCGGGCTTAAAGTACTGTAAAAGCGCGCGTTGTTCTGCTTTTTCTTTTGGTGTTTTGGGCACGTATACCTTTTCCATTGTGTTAGGGTCAAGCCCTGTATAAAACATACAGGTTGAAACTGTGCCGGGGGTGGGGTAGAAGTCCTGCACCTGCTCAGGATGAAGATTATTGCGCTTTAAAAATAGCGATAACTCAATAGCATCGTTAATGGTGCTACCGGGGTGCGACGACATTAAATAAGGCACTAAATACTGCTTTTTACCGCTTGATTTTGTAAGCTCGTAAAAGCGGTCTTTGAACTTATTATAAACTTCAATTTTTGGCTTGCCCATATATTTTAAAACATTGTTTGAGCAATGCTCGGGCGCCACCTTTAGCTGACCGCTTATATGGTGGGTGACAAGCTCTTTGAAAAATTCTTCCGATTTATCGGCAACAAGATAGTCAAAACGAATACCCGAACGAATAAATACCTTCTTAACCTTTGGAAGCTTGCGAAGCTCACGAAGTAACTTCAAATAGTCGCTATGGTCAACTTCGACTGCAGGGCACATTGTGGGTGCTAAGCACTTTTTATCGGCGCAAAGTCCAAGTTTTTCTTGTTTTTTGCAAGACGGAAATCTAAAGTTTGCGGTAGGACCGCCTACGTCGTGAATGTAACCCTTAAAATCGGGCATAGCGGTTATGGCTTTTGCTTCTTCAATTACCGACTCGTGAGAGCGGGCGGTAATTTGCCTGCCTTGGTGGTAGGCAAGCGAACAGAAGTTGCAAGCACCAAAGCAGCCACGGTTATGAATAATGGAAAACTTAACTTCGGCAATACCGGGTACACCGCCCATATTTTCGTAAGATGGGTGGTAGTTGCGCATAAATGGTAGAGCGTAGGTTTTATCCATTTCTTGTTCTGATAGCGGCGGCATTGGTGGATTTTGCACCAAAATTTTATTGCCGTGCTTTTGTATGACAGTTTTACCTCTTACGGCGTCGGCTTCGGTGTGTTGTATTTTACAGGATATAGCATACTGTTTTTTGC
>JBGVDY010000276.1:0-2122 GCA_045119585.1 Acutalibacteraceae bacterium
CATCCCTTTCGGTACTGTTTTTCTTTAAATATTACAATTTTGTTGTGGGCACTATAGGTAATATTTTTGGTGCTGACCTTACTCTACAATTGGTTTTACCTGTTGGTATTTCGTTTTATACCTTCCAAACGCTTTCATACAGCATTGACGTATATCGTGGCAACATTAAAGCCGAGCATAATTTCTTTTATTATGCGCTATTCGTTTCGTTTTTCCCGCAGTTAGTAGCGGGTCCTATCGAGCGCCCCGACAACCTTTTGCCGCAACTCCACGCCGAGCACAAATTCAACCCCGACGACCTATATATAGGCGCTAAAAGAATGCTTGCCGGCTTCTTTAAAAAGATTGTAGTAGCCGATACTGCTGCCGTGTATGTAAACAGTGTATACAACAATCCCGAAAATGCAAAAGGTCTTGCAATTATCATTGCAACCTTGCTTTTTGCAGTGCAAATTTATTGCGATTTTTCAGGCTATACCGATATTGCCATAGGCTGTGCCCGAATTATGGGCTACCGCTTAATGCAAAACTTTGACCGCCCGTATTCAGCCCAAAGCATTCGGGATTTTTGGGCGCGTTGGCATATAAGCCTTTCAAGTTGGTTTAAGGATTATTTATACATTCCCCTTGGTGGAAACCGCAAAGGCTATGCGCGTCAGCTTGTAAATTTATTCATTGTATTTTTAGCAAGCGGTTTATGGCACGGTGCGGAATGGACCTTTATTCTTTGGGGACTGCTTCACGCTATTTATCGTATAGTGGGTGATTTAACCTATAAAAAACGTGAAAACCTTTATTCTCGCTTAGGGGTAAATACCAAAAGCAATACCGTTCGTAAATTCCGTACAATTATAACCTTTATTTTGGTATGCTTCGCGTGGATTTTCTTCCGTGCAAATAATACTCAAGAACTCTTATTAATACTTAAAAACCTATTCACCACTTTTGGTATTTCTACCTTTGTAAGTGAACTTAATATAACCTTAAGCGGTGCGCTTATTATGATTCTTTCAATCATAATTATGGTACTTTCAGACCGAAAGCTTACCCTTGCTGAGTATGAACACCAAAAGGGAGCAAAATTGTTTTACGGCACTTCGTTCTACTTGTTATGGGCTATTATATTCGCTTGGTTAATCCTTTTAGCAAGTGATGGTTCGAGTGCGTTTATCTACTTCCAATTTTAGAAAGCGAGGAATAATATGAAAAAGAATATATTAATATTTATACTTGCTATAATAATTTTGGTAACCCCTATTGTTTGTGTAACAATATCGGCACTAAATTCCCCTTGTCAATATGACCAAACCTTTTTAGGCGAACTTAAAGACAAGCATACAAGACTTAAATCTATAACCGAAGAAAAAATCGTATTAATCGGCGGTTCCAGCTTAGCCTTCGGTTTAGATTCCCAAAAATTGGAAAACTATGTTGGCAAACCTGTGGTTAACTATGGCCTTTATGCTACTATAGGCACAAAAGCAATGCTTGATATGTCTAAAAACTAAATAAACGAAGGCGATATTGTGGTTATTTGTCCCGAAACAGATAAACAAACCTATTCGCTTTATTATAACGCTCACAGTATGTGGCAAGCGCTTGACTGCGATTTATCCATGCTTAAAGATGTCGGCTTTTCTAACCTTGGCAAGTTAATCGCCACAATACCCGATTTTGCCAATGAAAAGCGTGGTTTTATCAAAAATAATACAAAACCCTCGCCTACGGGAATTTACGCTAAAGCTTCATTCAACGAGTACGGCGATATTGCGGTAGAACGTCCTTATAACGAGATGCCTAAATATTACGATACTTCTATGCCCGTATCATTAACTACCGACCTGTTAGATTCCGAATTTATTGACTATATAAATAAATTCGCCTTAAAGTGTGAAAGCAAAGGTGCAAAGGTTTATTTTAGTTTTTCACCTATTAACGCAGCTTCGGTTATCTCTACCAAAAAAGAACAAACCGAATTTTATAATACCCTTAGCGAAAAATTAAATTTCCCTGTTATAAGTGATATAAGCGATTACATTTTGGATTCTGAATTCTTTTATGATACCAACTTTCACTTAAATTCTATAGGTGCCTTACACCGAACTTCACTTTTGGCGGATGA
>JBGVDY010000277.1:0-4846 GCA_045119585.1 Acutalibacteraceae bacterium
TCAGAGCTTTATATTGGTTTAAAGAAAGGTTCTAAAATTGGAGAGGGTGTTTCTTTTGTAAATGAGTTGCCTATTGTTTATTATGGCTCTTCTATTACACAAGGTGGATGTGCTTCCAGACCCGGTACTAGTTACGAAGCGATGATATCACATCGTTATAATCTTGATTATATTAATCTTGGTTTTTCAGGAAGTTGTAAAGCCGAACAAACAATGGCTGATTATTTAGCATCAATTCCAATGTCTTGTTTTGTTTGCGATTATGACCATAATGCAAGCTATGATCATTACGTTGTTTCCCATTATCCGCTTTATGAAACCTTCCGTAAAGCGCAGCCAAATACCCCCTATATAATGATATCTCGTCCTACTAACCGCATTGATGATGAGGGAGTTAGAAAAAGATTTGAAGTTATGATGGAAACTTATAATAAAGCTTTGGCTTTGGGCGATAAAAACGTATATTACATAGACGGTAGAGATTTTTATAAGGGTCTCAATTTTACTGATTGTACAGTTGATCTAACTCACCCTAATGATATAGGTTTTCATAAAATGTCTGAGATAATAGGGAATATGATTGAAAAAGTTCTTTTAAAATAATTTTAAAAAAGTATTGCATTTTAAAATAATATGTGATATAATGATTTGCAATTGAGAAATATGATAGGAGGTGTCTTGATGCCTAATATTAAATCTGCTAAGAAAAGAGTACTTGTTAGCAAAGCTAATTACGAAAAGAATAAAGCTTACCGTTCTGCTTTAAGAACTGCTGTTAAGAAAGCTGATGCTGCTATCGAAGCTAAGACTGACGATATGGCTGCAGTTGTTGCTGAAGCTGTTAAGAAGATCGACCAAGCTTCTACTAAGGGCATTATCCACAAAAATAATGCTGCAAGAAAGAAATCTGCTTTGGTTACTCGTTTCAATAAGGTTAACGGTTAATTAAGAATTATTACCCAAGCGTCAAATGATGCTTGGGTTTTTTCTTTTATTTGTTCAATGTTAACAATTTAACAAAAAAAGTAATTTAACTATTGAATTTTATATTTTTATAGTATATAATATATAAAGGCAAAAATGCGATTTTAAAAGGAGAATAAAAAATGACCAATAACAAAACCGTATTAAAATGGTTAGACGAAATGAAGTCACTTTTAACACCTGATAATGTTGTTTGGGTTGACGGTACTGAAAAGCAAACTGAAGAGCTTCGTAAAATTGCTGTTGAACTTGGCGAACTTGAAGCTTTGAATCAGGAAAAATTACCTGATTGCTATTTGCACAGAACCAATCCTAACGACGTTGCTCGTGTAGAAGACCGTACTTTCATTTGTACTACAACAAAAGAAGAAGCTGGCCCCACAAATAACTGGTGTGACCCTAAAGAAATGTATGAAAAGCTTTATGATATAGCTCGTGGCTCTTATAAGGGTAAGACAATGTACGTTATCCCTTATTCAATGGGTCCGATCGGCTCTCCAATTGCTAAAATTGGTATCGAAGTAACCGATTCTGTATACGTTGTTCTTAATATGCTTATTATGACCCGCGTTGATAAGAAGGTTTTAGAAGTTTTAGGCGATAGTAATGACTGGGTACGCGGTTTGCACTCACGTTGTGACGTTGACCCTGAAAAGAGATATATCTGCCACTTCCCACAGGATAATACTATTATTTCTGTAAACTCAGGTTACGGCGGAAACGTTTTATTAGGTAAAAAGTGCTTTGCACTTCGTATTGCTTCATACCAAGGTTGGAAAGAAGGCTGGATGGCTGAACATATGCTCATCTTAGGTCTTGAAAATCCAAAGGGTGAAGTTAAGTACGTTGCTGCAGCATTCCCATCTGCTTGCGGTAAGACCAACCTTGCAATGCTTATTCCACCTGAATATTTACGCAAGAAGGGTTATAAGATTTGGACCGTTGGTGACGATATTTCTTGGATGAAGATAGGTAAAGACGGACGTCTTTACGCTATTAACCCTGAAAACGGTTTCTTCGGTGTTGCACCCGGAACCAATGAAAAATCTAACTTTAACGCTCTTGAAAGCACTAAGAAAGGCACTATTTTCACCAACGTTGCTCACGTAATGGATGACAACACTGTTTGGTGGGAAGGCTTAAATAAAAACTTACCTGAAAATGCTATTGACTGGCGTGGCAATCCTTGGGATCCTGCTAAATTTGATAAGGCTGATAAGTCTACATGCGCTGCTCATCCTAACTCAAGATTTACAGCTCCTGCTGAAAATTGTCCTTGCATTTCTCCTGAATTTAATAGTGGTGAAGGTGTTCCGATTTCTGCTATTATCTTTGGTGGCAGACGTGCTAAGTGCGCTCCGCTTGTATATCAATCAAAGGATTGGGTTAACGGTGTATTTGTAGGTTCTGCAATGGCTTCTGAAACAACTGCTGCTGCTGCAGGTGCAGTTGGTGTTGTTCGTCGTGACCCAATGGCTATGTTACCATTCTGTGGTTACCACATGGGCGAATACTTCAAGCATTGGCTCAGTATGGGCGAAAAGCTTGGTGACAAGGCTCCTAAAATCTTCAATGTTAACTGGTTCCGTACTGATGATGAAGGCAACTTCATTTGGCCAGGTTTTGGTGATAATATGCGTGTTCTCAACTGGATTATTGACCGTTGCGAAGGCAAAGCTGAAGCTACTGAAACTGCTATTGGTTACGTTCCAATGCCTGAAGATATCGACCTTACCGACTTAGATATGGATATCAATACATTAAAAGATATTTTAACTGTTGATAAGGCTGTTTGGGAACAAGAAGCTGCTGAAATTACCGAACATTATAAGAAGTTTGGCGATAAGCTTCCAAAGGAACTTGAAGAACAACTTGCAAACCTTAAAGCAAATCTTGCTAAAATGTAATTATTCTAAAAATCCCGCATATTTGCGGGATTTTTTCATTGTTATTTACTTTATAATTATGATTTTATATATTTGCTATATACGATTTATTGAATGGATGTGTTATTATGGCTTTATACGATAACGTTATTATATGTTTTGGCGATAGTATTACTGAAGGTATGGCTATGGCGCGTTCTGACGCGTATCCCGCTCTTTTGGAAAAATATTTAGAAGGTCAGTTTAAAGTGTTAAATGCAGGTGTTGGCGGTGAAAACAGTTATACTATTTGTTCTCGTGCGAATGCTTTGCCTTTTACTGTTACAAGTGAAGTTATATTTGGAAAAGGTGAATATGAATATATTTCAGATTATAAAATTTTTTCCGGTATTAATGGTGAAAAAATTTGTTACCGTTATGCCTGTATGGGTCGAGAATTACCTATTTCAAATGTTGTTATTGGCGATAAAAGGTATAACTTGCGTTGCGAAAGAGTTGGAAAAGAAGACAAGGATAAATATATTTTAAGGCGTGAAAATGCTGATTACAAAGAAGTTATTGAAGTTGGCACTTTAATAAAATATGATTATAGCGATTTTTATAATAATTGTTATTGCACCGTTCTTTTACAGGGTGCTAATGATGGCGATATGCCAATAGAAACAATTATTGAACGATATAAAAATATTGAAGCATTAAACGAACGATTTATTGCTCTAATTCCACATTATCGTGGTGATGAAACAGCAAAACTTTTTAATGAAATTTTTCCTAATAAATGTGTAGATCTTCGTGAGTATTGCAAAGAGCAGTTTTGGGTTGATTATAATATTCAAAAAGACCAAAGCGATATTGATTGCCTCAAAGAAGGACTATTATCAACAAGATTTACATACAAAAACAACTATCGTGACTGTCATTTAAATGAACTTGGTTATAAAGTTTTAGCCAAATTAGTTTACGAAAAAGGTGTAGAATTAAGCTATTGGAAATAACGAATTTTTAAAATCACAGCAGGTAAAAATTTGCTGTGATTTTTTATTTCTTTTCCTTGCAATATATTATAACTTATAGTATAATATTATATTATATAAATTGGGAGATTATGTTTTGAATTTAAACATTACTGCTAACAGTATTTTAGACGAACAATTAGGTTATGCAAAGCGTGTTTTAGCTCTTGCCCCTACAATATATGGCGACTGTCCAAAGGCTTGCGTTATAACGTTCGGTTGTCAACAAAACGTTAGTGACTCTGAACGACTAAAAGGTATGCTTTTTGAAATGGGTTATACAATTATTGATGAACCCGACAATGCTGATTTTATAATATTTAACACCTGTGCTGTACGCGAACATGCGGAGGATAGGGTTTTTGGTAATATTGGTGCCACTAAAAAAATTAAAAAAGAGCGCCCTAATACAATTGTTGCAGTTTGCGGATGTATGGTACAGCAACAACATATAGCTGACAAAATTCGTAAAAGCTATCCGTACGTTGACTTTGTTTTAGGTACACACGTAGAACACCGTTTGCCTGAATTTATCTACAAACGTTTGAACGGCGGTAAGAGAGTGTTCGAACTGAGTATGGAAAACAATACAATAATTGAAGATATTCCAACAAGGCGTGACGGTAAATTTAAGGGTTGGCTTCCTATTATGTACGGTTGTAATAATTTTTGTACGTACTGTATTGTACCGTACGTTCGTGGTCGTGAACGTTCCCGCGAACCGGAAAAAATTCTTGCCGAGTTTAAACAAATGATAAAAGATGGCTATAAGGATATTACGCTTTTAGGACAAAATGTTAACTCGTACGGAAAAGGCGAATCACACGGAATTAATTTTGCGAAGCTTTTAAGAATGCTAAATGACGTTGAGGGCGAGTTTGTTATTCGTTTTATGACTTCTCACCCGAAAGATTGTACTATCGAGCTTTTGGATACTATTAAAGAATGCAAAAAAGTTTCAAG
>JBGVDY010000278.1:0-6959 GCA_045119585.1 Acutalibacteraceae bacterium
AAAAGATGCAAAACCGTAGATGAAGTAATTGATGAAATCAACCGTATTGGCGATTCACGTGGAGATTTGCCTTACGACATTGATGGCGCTGTTGTTAAGTCCGATAATTTAGCTTATCGCGAAACTGTTGGAAGTACTTCGAAGTTTCCAAAATGGGCGGTTGCTTTTAAATATCCACCCGAAGAAAAAGAAACCGTTTTAAATGAAATTGAAATTGGGGTAGGTAGAACGGGTGCGCTAACACCTACCGCTATATTTGATCCAATACAGCTTGCAGGTACAACTGTTAGTCGTGCAACACTTCATAATCAAGATTTTATTACTTCTAAAGGTATTTCTATAGGGGATACCATAATTGTAAGAAAAGCCGGGGATATTATCCCTGAAGTTTTATATGTTAAAAACCATAATGAATCCGCTCCGATTTATACACTTCCTAAGTTTTGTCCTTCTTGTAATTCTCCGGTTTTTGCCGAAGAAGGTGAAGCGGTTATTCGATGCACCAATGCCGATTGTCCTGCTCAGCTTTTACGCCATTTAATACATTTTACTTCGCGTGATGCAATGGATATAGAAGGCTTGGGTCCCGCGGTTTTAGAGCAGCTTCTTGACGCTGATTTAATTCATAATATTGTTGATTTGTATACTTTAGATTATGAAAAATTTGGTGAATTAGAGCGTACAGGTGAAAAAACTATACAAAATCTAAAAAACGCAATCGAAGCATCTAAGCAAAATGATTTATCTAAGTTTATTTTTGCACTTGGTATTAGACACATAGGTGCTAAAGCAGGTAAACTTCTGGCCGAGCATTTTGGCAATATTGATGCTATTATGAATGCACAAAAAGAAGATTTTGAAGCGATTGAAGGTTTTGGTAGCATTTTAGCTGAATCTGCGTATGAATTCTTTTCACTTGATTCTACGCACGTAATGATTGAAAAGTTTAAAGAATTAGGCGTAAACCTTAAATCTTTAAAAGAAGTTAATGATACACGTTTTGGTGGTCTTACTTTTGTGCTTACAGGCACTTTACCAACATTATCCCGTAAAGAAGCTTCGGATATAATTGAAAGCTTTGGAGGTAAAACTTCATCCTCTGTTTCTAAAAAAACAAGTTACGTATTAGCTGGTGAGGAAGCAGGCAGTAAGCTTGATAAAGCAAATTCTTTAGGAATTAAGGTTATCAGTGAAGAAGAATTTCAAGAAATGATTAAATAATTTAAAATAGCAACTTTCAATATGAGAGTTGCTATTTTTCTATCCATCGTAATCTTCTATTGCTAAAAGTGCTTCGTCTTTAGTTAAAAAGTTAATGCCTTTTTCTAAATGCAATTTGTCTTCGTTTGGCAATGAGTCTAACGATATATCACCAAATACTTCTATAACTTGTCCGTCCTTCATAAGTACTACAGTATCATCGTATGACCGTATTATCCAATTTGTATCAGGTTTTGTTTGTTCTTTTAATGCAAGCGAACATGCGCTAAAAATCATCAATAAAAAAATTGCTAATAATATTCCTAATATCAAATATTTTTTATCTACAACTTTTGACATTTATTCCACCTCAGGAATATTTTTGCCTGAAATTATATTTTTTAATCAAAATTCTTCCGGATAAATTCCGTGTAATAATAAAATTGCTATTGATGATAAAATTGAGTATGGGTTATAAGGTTTTAAAAGTCTGATTTTTAATTCGCAGGGCTCAACACGTGTGCCGTTTATATCTATTATTGAACGCTGAAGTGTAACTAAAACACTATTTTTACTAAAACTTGAAATAGTAAGTGTATTTTTGTTATTTGATCCGCAAGTAATTACTGCATTTTTGGTTTTTTTGAAGTTTTCTAAAGCGTATTTATTACTATCTTCACATACCCCAACAATACCAATCGGATAAATTTGCTTGTTAAATTTAATTGTTTTTTCAGTAAAAACTGCAACGGCATTATTTATAAGCAGTTCCGTTGGCTTGTAAATGCTAATGCAGGTAAATGTATCAGTACCTTTTGAAATTGTTTTGTCACTATAATGATTTGCGCCATGTTTTTTTAATATTTCAGTAATTTCTTTTTCATTTTTACTTTTGCGTTCACTAAGCAAAATAACCAAAATCGTCACCCAAAATATTGTACCACTAAAATAGAATATTATGATTGACAACACTTGAAAATTTTTGTATTATTAAATAAACATTATTTTTATAGGAGACTTTAAAATGAGTATTACAAAAAGATTTTTTGGTACTATGCCTGACGGCACTCAAACCTACGCTTGGACTATAGAAAGTGGTAAAATCAAGGCTGAAATTCTTGAATATGGCGCTACCTTGCGTTCTCTTATTGTGCCTGATAAAAACGGTAATCCTACCGATGTTGTTTTGGGCTATGATACAGTTGAAGAATATATGAATAACGGCGACTATTTTGGTGCTACTGTTGGTAGATTTGCTAACCGCATTCGTGAAGGTAAATTCACGTTAAACGGTAAAGATTATACTTTGGCTGTAAATGATGGTCCTAACCATTTACACGGAGGTTTAAAAGGTTACGATAAATGTGTTTGGGAACTTAAGGATGAAGATGGAGTATTGGCATGCTATATAACTTCACCTGATGGCGAAGAAGGTTATCCAGGAACGTTAGAAATCAAGGTTACATACGCTATTGTTGATAATGGTCTTGAAATTCACTATACTGCTGTAAGCGATAAGGATACAATATTTAACCCTACAAATCACTCTTACTTTAACCTTGATGGCGAAGGCTTGGTTAATGACCAATATCTTAAAATTAATGCAGATTATTTCACTCCTAATGATAAGGATTGCTTACCAACAGGTGAACTTTTGGCAGTTAAAGGTACCTGCGCCGACTTTACTGAATTCCACACAATCGGCGAGCGTGCAGACTGTGATGAAGTTTACGTTAAGGATTATAGAGGTTATGATATTAACTTTGCCCTCAATGGTGATAAGGTTGCTTGTGAAGCGTATTCTAAAAAGAGTGGTATTGTTATGACTGTTGAAACCACAGAGCCCGGTGTTCAGCTTTATTCCGGCAATGGCACTAGTGATCGCAACGGTAAAAACGGTGCTAAATATGGCAGAAGAAGTGCTTATTGTCTTGAAACACAGCACTATCCGGACTGCATTAACCATCCCGAATGGCCTTCTTGTGTACTTAAAGCAGGCGCTAAGTTTGACAGTAAGACAATTTATAAATTTACAACTCTTGATTAAAATTTAAATTAAGCCGTTTTTTCTATCTAATAATTTAGAATGAATAAACGGCTTCTTTATTTTATGTTGAAATAGCGTTTGAAAAATGATATAATATTAAAAATTAACATATTGTTAACCAATCTTTTTAATAGTTGTTTAAAATATAAGGGGTGAAGCTTTTGTTTGGGTATATTAGAGTATCTAAGGGAGAACTTAAAATTAAGGAATACGAGCTTTACCGCGGCGTTTATTGTACACTTTGTAAAGTGTTGGGTAAGAACTATGGGTTAGTTTCTCGCTTTACTTTAAATTATGATTTTACATTTTTAGCTCTTTTGAATTTGTCGCTTAAAGATGGGTGTGATAAATTTTCAAAAAAAGGTTGCACTTTTAATCCTTTGAAAAAATGTAACTATTGTAATAATACTAATGAATTCGAAATGCCTGCTGCTGCAGCAATGATTATGACTTATTATAAACTACTTGATAATATTGCGGATGAAAAAGGCATAAAGAAACTTTTGTTTATGCTGCTAAAACCGTTTATAAAATCGGCTAATAAAAAAGCTTCTAAAAAGTACCCTATTATTGAAAAAATAGTTGTTGAATATATTAATAAGCAAAATGCTTTAGAAAAAGAAAATTGTATTGAAACCGATAAGGCGGCTGATCCAACTTCAGTTGCACTTTCTAAAATTTTAATGCTTTGCAGTGATGATAACTCTCAAAAGCGTGTTTTAGAACGTTTAGGCTATTGTTTAGGACGTTATATTTATCTTACTGATGCTTATTTTGATTTAGAAAAAGATATAAAAACCGGCAATTATAACGTACTTAAAAATAAACCGTTAGAAGAAACTGAAAACTTCGTAAAATCGCAAATTTATTTTTGCATAAACGAATCAACAAAAGCCTTTGAGCTTTTAGATATTAAAAAATATAAGTCAATACTTGGCAATATCCTATATTTGGGTTTAGAGGATACAATGCAAAAGGAGAATAAATAATGAATGACCCTTATAAAATTTTAGGTGTTGATAGAAACGCTAGCGATGAAGAAATTAAAGACGCATATCGTAAATTAGCAAGAAAATACCACCCTGATAATTATGGTGATAATCCGCTTTCGGATTTAGCGGAAGAAAAGATGCAAGAAATTAACGAGGCTTACGATGCTATTGTTAATATGCGTAAAGGCAGCAAGAATAAGAATGCCGGATATGAAAACACTTCTTCAGATTTTCCTGAAATTCGTAGACTTATTTCTCAAAACCGTTTAGAGCAAGCGCTTGAATTATTAGACGGTGTACCTCCTCACGAAAGAAACGCTGAATGGTACTTTTTAAATGGTACCGTTCAATATAGACGTGGTTGGTTTGATCAAGCGTATACAAGCTTTGCAACTGCTTCTCGTATGGACCCTTCTAATATGGAATACCGTAATGCGGTAACCAATGCCCAAAGACAATCAACACGTCAACATAATAATCCCTATCGCACATATAATGGTGGTGGCTGTAGCGGTTGTGACGTTTGTCAAACACTAATTTGTGCCGACTGTTGCTGTGAATGTATGGGCGGTGACTTTATTAGGTGTTGCTAATGAATGTTACTAAAAAAATAACGCTAAGTGCCGTTTTTGCGGCACTTTCAGCAGTTATTATGTTGGTCTCTTACTTTCCGTATTTAACCTATGCTGTTCCTGCAGTTGCGGGATTGTTTATTATGGTTGTGGTAATTGAAATTGACTGCAAATGGGCTTTTTTAAGTTATATTGCGGCATCTGTTCTGACTTTTTTATTTGCCGAGCTTGAAAGTAAGCTTATGTTTATAGGCTTTTTTGGATTTTATCCTATTGTTAAATGCCTGATTGAGCGTATCAATAAATCCGTTTTGGAATGGATAATTAAATTCTTTGTTTTTAACTTGTGTGTTATTACAATTTATAAGCTTATTTCAAAACTGTTTATGATTCCGATTGATGATTTTGAAGTATTTGTTAAGTATGGTGAAATTATTCTTTTAGTTATTGCTAACGTTGTTTTTTTGGTTTATGATATTGCTGTTTCAAGAATGTCCGCTTTTTATATTATGCGTTTTTCTTGCAGAATAAGTAGGATTTTTAAAAGGTAATTTGCTATGAATATTACTGATTTTAAAATAATAAAATTGGATACTGTGGATTCTACAAATAATTATTTAAAAACAATTGTAAAAAAAGGCGAATGTAGTCCTACTATTGTAATTTCAGACTGTCAAACAGCCGGTAAGGGAACAAGAAACCGTACCTTTATTTCTAAAAAAGGCGGATTATATTTAAGCATACTTTTACCGCCGTGTGACACTCGTTTTATAACCCCTATGACAGCGGTTGCGGTAAGTGATAGTGTTGAGCAAATGAGCGGTAGAACAACTGAGATAAAGTGGGTTAACGATATTTATTTAAATGGCAAAAAACTTTCGGGAATATTATGTGAAGCGGTGTTTTCTGAAAACGTTGAAAAACCTTATGTTATAGTTGGTATTGGCGTTAATTTATTTTTGCCGAAGGATAATTTTTCAACCGAAATTAAAGATATTGCAATTTCTTTATATGATACTGAAAACGACGATATTAAAGAAAAATTTTTCAACACTTTAATTACTAATTTTCTTCAATATTATGATACTTTAGGCAATAAAACTTTTTTAGAAAAATATCGTAATAAAAATTTCGTTTTAGGTAAAACTGTGACAGTTGTATTTGAAAACAAAAAAACTGATGCTGTGGCGGTTTCAATTGATGATGAATGCCGATTGGTTGTGAGGTTTGACGATGGCTCG
Source organism: Acutalibacteraceae bacterium (assembly GCA_045119585.1). Classification (GTDB taxonomy): domain Bacteria; phylum Bacillota; class Clostridia; order Oscillospirales; family Acutalibacteraceae; genus UBA737. Next base: position 6,053 of record JBGVDY010000278.1, read on the forward strand.
CAAAAGGCTTTAAATTCAGGTGACGTACTACTCAAAAAGTAAAGCAAAGAAACTTTCGTTTAAGTTTCTTTGCTTTTTGTTTATAAAAAGGCAATTATGCCCATAATAGTAGTATTATATACTTGACAAAAGGGTAATAAAAATAGTAATATATTATAAGATATATATTAAATGGAATTTTATGCCTTTTTTCAAAGTTTCTATATATTTTAAAATTTAAATTGGAGGGAATTATGCCTGAGAAAAAAGCTAATAAAGATGTAAAAAAGTTTCAAACAAAGAGACAAAAGATAAATAATAAACAAACCGGAAATAAAAAGAACTTTAAAAATAATTCTAACAATCAAAATAAATCCCGTGTTCCTAAGACACCAAAATCACCTGTTAAGATTATTCCGTTGGGCGGACTTTTGGAAATTGGTAAAAATATCACACTTTATGAATATGAAGGCGATATGTTCTTGGTTGATTGCGGTATGGCTTTTCCGGATGAGGAAATGCCCGGTATTGATATAGTTATCCCTGATTTTTCCTATGTTTTGGAAAATAAAGATAAAATAAAGGGATTGGTAGTGACTCATGGTCATGAGGACCATATTGGTGCAATACCGTATTGATTGCGTGAATTTAACCTGCCAATTTATGCTACACGACTTACAATTGGTTTGATAGAGGGTAAGCTTCGTGAACACAAGCTACTTGATAGTGCAAAGCTTAATACAGTTGCACCCGGTCAAACAGTTAATTTGGGTAAATTTAGTGTTGAATTTATTCACGTTAACCATTCAATACCCGATGCTGTAGGCTTTGCAATAAAATGTCCTGCAGGTACGGTTGTACACATGGGCGACTTTAAGATAGACACAACACCTATTGATGACTATGTTATAGATTTTGCACGCTTTGC
>JBGVDY010000279.1:0-6275 GCA_045119585.1 Acutalibacteraceae bacterium
AAAGTCACAGGTGCTACTGTACATTTTGTAAACGAAATACCCGACGGCGGTAAAATTATAATGCAAAAAGCGGTATATATAAATGATGATGATACACCCGAAACTTTACAAAAACGTGTAATGCAAGAAGCTGAGTGGAAAATTTTACCTGAAGCTTTAGAAAAAGTTTGTAAAGAACTTAACTAATTTACAAGGAGAATAAATATGGAAATTAAGACTATTGCTAACGAATTAAATTCTTTAGCCTATCATGGCAGAGGTATTATTATTGGTAAAAGTACCGACGGCAAAAAAGCAATTACAGCATACTTTATTATGGGTAGAAGCGAAAACAGTCGCAACCGCGTATTTATAGAAGATGGCGAAGGTATCAGAACTCAAGCCTTTGACGAATCAAAAATGGTTGACCCACACCTTATTATTTATGCTCCTGTAAGAGTACTCGGTAATAAAACTATCGTTACTAACGGTGACCAAACCGATACTATTTATGAGCTTATGGACAAGCAAATGACTTTTGAACAGGCACTTCGCACACGTGAATTTGAAGATGACTGTCCTAACTTCACTCCACGAATTTCAGGTATTATCCGTCTTGAAAATGGTGATTTTAATTATGCTATGTCAATTTTAAAATCTGCCGACGGTGACGGTTCTTCTTGTCAAAGATATACCTTTGCATACAGTAATCCATTAGCAGGTAAAGCAAAGTTTATTCATACCTATAAGTGCGACGGTAATCCGTTACCAAGTTTTGAGGGTGAGCCAAAAACACTTGAACTTCCAGATTGTGATATTGACACCCTTACCAATTTAATTTGGGAAAATTTAAATGAAGACAATAAGGTTTCTCTTTTTGTAAGATATATTGACCTTGATACAGGTTGCTATGAATCAAGAATAATTAACAAGAACAAATAAGGAGTAACAAAATGAAAGAATTTGAACTTAAATACGGTTGCAACCCCAACCAAAAACCTTCCAAAATATATATGGCAGACGGTAGTGAATTACCAATAGAAATTCTTAGTGGTAAACCAGGTTACATCAACTTCCTTGATGCATTTAACTCTTGGCAGTTAGTAAAAGAATTAAAAGAAGCTTTAGGATTACCGGCAGTTACCTCTTTCAAACACGTAAGTCCTACAAGCGCTGCTGTTGGTACAATTCTTCCCGAAAAGCTTAAAAAGGCTTGCTTCGTAGACGATATTGAAGGTCTTGACGATTCACTTCTTGCTTGCGCTTATGCGCGCGCTCGCGGTACCGACCGTATGTGTTCTTTTGGCGACTGGGTTGCTCTTTCAGATAAATGTGACGTTACTACTGCGCTTTTAATCAAACGCGAAGTATCTGATGGTGTTATAGCTCCTGATTACGACCCTGAAGCTTTAGAAATTTTAAAAGCAAAAAGAAACGGTAATTATAACGTAGTTAAAATCGACCCTAATTATGTTCCTGCAGCACAAGAAACCAAACAAGTTTTTGGTATTACATTTGAACAAGGCAGAAACAACTTTAAAATTGATGAAGAATTACTTTCTAACCTTGTTACTGAAAATAAGAATTTACCCGACACTGCAAAACGTGACTTAATCATTTCTCTTATTACTTTAAAATATACTCAATCTAACTCAGTTTGCTTTGCTGTAGACGGTCAAGCAATCGGTGTAGGAGCGGGTCAACAGTCACGTATTCACTGTACACGCCTTGCAGGCAGTAAAGCTGATACTTGGTTCTTACGTCAACACGATAAGGTTTTAAATCTTCCATTCAAGGATAATATTGCTCGCCCTACACGCGATAACGTTATTGACGGTTATATTAACCGTAACGAAGAAGACGTTTGTGCAGATGGTAATTGGCAAAAATATTTTACAACTCAACCTTCCCCACTTACCGATGCCGAAATTAAAGAATATCTTTCAACAATAAGCGGTGTTGCTTTGGGCTCTGATGCTTTCTTCCCGTTTGATGATAATATTGAACGCGCATACAGAAGCGGCGTTTCTTATATTGCAGAACCCGGTGGGTCAATTCGTGATGATGCTGTTATTGAATGCTGCAATAAATATGATATTGCTATGGCATTTACGGGAATGCGTTTATTCCACCACTAAAATTTAGGAGAATAATAATGAACTTTTTCGAACAATTAAAAGATTTCGATGCAGAAGTTGCTTCTGCTTGCGAAAAAGAGCTTACACGTCAACGTGGAAACATCGAACTTATTGCAAGCGAGAATATAGTTTCAGAAGCGGTTTTATTAGCTGCAGGCGGTATTCTCACCAATAAATATGCCGAAGGCTATCCAAGTAAACGTTACTATGGCGGTTGCCAATGTGTTGATATTGTAGAAGAAATTGCACGCGAACGCGCAAAAAAGGTTTTTGGTTGTAATTTTGCAAACGTTCAACCACATAGCGGTGCTAATGCTAACTTGGCTGCTTTCTTTGCTCTTGTAAACCCCGGTGATACCGTTATGGGTATGAATTTACAGCAAGGCGGTCATCTTTCTCACGGTTCACCTGTTAATATTTCAGGTAAATATTTTAACATCGTTCCTTATGGTGTTAGTAATGAAACTGAAACTATTGATTATGATGAAATGAGAAAAATCGCACTTGAATGTAAACCAAAACTTATAGTTGTAGGTGCTTCGGCTTATTCAAGAGTTATTGATTTTAAGCGTTGTCGTGAAATTGCGGATGAAGTTGGCGCTTATTTAATGGTTGATATGGCACACATTGCAGGACTTATTGCTGCAGGTGTTCATCCTTCACCCATTCCCTATGCACACGTTGTTACAACAACTACTCATAAGACTCTTCGTGGTCCACGTGGCGGTATGATTCTTACAAATGATGAAGAACTAGCACTTAAAATTAACAAAGCAGTATTCCCCGGTACTCAAGGCGGTCCTTTAATGCACATTATTGCAGCTAAGGCAGTAGCATTAGGCGAAGCTTTAACCGAAGAATACAAAGAGTATCAAAAACAGGTTGTTAAAAACGCCGCAGCTTTAGCTGATGCTTTAACCAAAGAAGGCTTTGAGTTAGTATCAGGCGGTACTGATAATCACTTAATGCTTTTAAAGCTTGTTAATGAAGGTATTACCGGTAAAGAACTCGAACACCGTTTAGACGAAGTTCATATTACCGCTAACAAAAACACCATTCCTAACGACCCTGAAAGTCCGTTCGTAACAAGTGGTTTGCGTATTGGTACTCCTGCTGTTACTACTCGTGGCTTTAAGGAAGCAGAAATGGTTAAAATTGCTCGTTGGATTAGACTTGTTGTAAGTGATTTTGAAGCGAATAAAGATCAAATCACTAAAGAAGTCGAAGAGCTTTGCGCTAAGTTCCCCATTTATTAAGGAGAATACGAATGAAAATAATGGTTGTTGGTGGCGGCGGTAGAGAGCACGCCATCATAAAAAAATTAAAAGAAAATAAAAGTATTAGTGAAATTTTTGCTTTACCGGGTAATGGCGGTATGGCTGAAGATGCTACACTTGTTGATATTGGTGCAAAAGATATTGAAAAACAAGTTGAATTTGCCAAAGCCAATGATATAGACTATGCAGTTGTAGCCCCTGACGATCCGCTTGTATTAGGTGCTGTAGATGCCTTAACTGAAGCAGGTATCCCCTGTTTTGGACCAAATAAGGCTGCTGCAATTATTGAAGGCAGTAAAGTGTTTTCTAAAAATCTTATGAAAAAATATGGTATTCCAACTGCTGAATACGAAGTTTTCAATGATTTAGAAAAAGCACTCGAATATTTAGAAACTGCACCAATCCCCACTGTTATCAAAGCTGACGGCTTGGCTCTCGGTAAGGGTGTTATTATTGCCGAAACTCGTGATGATGCAAAAACTGCAGTTCGTTCTATGATGGAAGACAAAGTTTTTGGGGATAGCGGAAGCAATATTGTTATTGAAGAATTTTTAGAAGGACCTGAAGTATCAGTTCTTTCATTTACAGACGGAAACACCGTAGTACCAATGGTGTCTTCTATGGACCATAAACGTGCTTTAGATGGTGACAAAGGTCTTAACACAGGTGGTATGGGTACAATAGCACCTAATCCCTACTACACTGAAGATGTTGCAAAAGAATGTATGGAAAAAATCTTTATTCCTACAATTAATGCTATGAACAAAGAAAACCGCACGTTTAAAGGCTTTCTTTACTTTGGTTTAATGATTACCAAAAACGGTCCTAAAGTTATTGAATACAACTGCCGTTTTGGTGACCCTGAAACTCAGGTTGTACTTCCATTACTTGAAAGCGACTTATTAACTATTATGCAAGCTACCACTAACGGCACTTTAGCAAATTGCGAAGTAAAATTCTCAAAAGGCGCCGCTGCTTGCGTTGTAATGGCATCATACGGCTATCCACAAAAATATGAAAGTGGTTTTGAAATTAAAATTGGAACCGAAGTAAACGAAAAGGTTTACGTTGCGGGTGCAAAATTAGAAAACGGTATTTTAAAAACTGCAGGCGGTCGCGTTTTAGGTGTAACTGCTACTGCTAATAATTTAAAGGATGCACTAAAAGCAGCTTATAATAATGTTGATAACGTTTGTTTTGATAATGCATTCTACCGTAAGGATATTGGCAAAAAGGCTATGGAGGTACTCAAATAATGGTATACAGAATATTTGTCGAAAAGAAAAAAGAACTCGCTAATGAAGCACGTGGTGTTCTTTCAAATATCAATAATTTGTTACAGATTTCTTCTGTTACTGATGTTCGCGTTATAAACCGTTATGATGTTGAAAACATCGAAAAAGAATTATTTGATTATGCTGTAAAAACAGTATTTTCCGAGCCACAGCTTGATAATATTTACAATGAAATTGAATACGGTGATGCTACAGTATTTGCTACTGAATATTTACCGGGTCAGTATGACCAACGTGCCGATTCTGCCGCACAATGTATTCAAATTATATCTCAAAAAGAACGTCCTACTGTAAAAACTGCTAAAGTTTATTGTATTTACGGCAACGTTACTGCGGACGAACTTGCAGCTATCAAAAAATATCTTATTAACCCTGTTGAATCTCGTGAAGCAACTCTCGATAAATACGACACTTTAAAGGTTAATTACGATATTCCTACCACAGTTGAAACCTTAGAAGGCTTTACTAAGCTTGATAATAATGCCCTTGCTGATTTTATCAATAAATACGGTCTTGCTATGGATATTGACGATATCACATTTTGTCAAAAGTATTTCATATCTGAAAAACGTGACCCAACCATTACAGAAATTCGTATGATTGACACCTATTGGTCTGATCATTGCCGTCATACAACCTTCTTAACTAATATTGATAACGTTACTTTTGAAGATGAATTATTACAAAATACATACAACGAGTATTTAGAAGTTCGCAAGAATTTAGGCAGAACTAAGCCAATTTGCCTTATGGATCTTGCTACTATTGCTGTAAAACAACTAAAAAAAGATGGTAAGCTTGATAAACTTGATGAGTCTGAAGAAATCAACGCTTGTACTGTTAAAATCGACGTTGAAGTTGAAGGCGAAACTCAAAAATGGTTGCTTCTATTTAAGAACGAAACACACAATCATCCTACCGAAATTGAACCATTTGGTGGTGCTGCAACCTGTATAGGCGGTGCTATTCGTGATCCGCTTTCAGGTAGAAGCTACGTTTACGGTGCTATGCGTGTAACAGGTGCTGCTAACCCACTTAAGAGCGTTAAAGAAACAATGGCAGGTAAATTACCACAACGTAAAATTGTTACTACCGCTGCCGACGGTTATTCTTCTTACGGTAACCAAATTGGTTTAGCTACAGGTATTGTTGATGAAATTTATCACGACGGTTACGCCGCTAAGCGTATGGAAATCGGTGCAGTTGTTGCTGCAGCACCCGAAGAAAACGTACGTCGCGAACGTCCCGAAGACGGCGATGTTGTTATTCTTTTAGGCGGTAGTACAGGTCGTGACGGTTGCGGCGGTGCCACAGGTTCCTCTAAATCGCATACTCTTGAATCCTTAGAGTCTTGCGGTGCCGAAGTTCAAAAGGGTAACGCTCCCGAAGAAAGAAAGCTTCAACGTTTATTCCGCAACCCTGTTGCAACTAAAATGATTAAACGTTGTAATGACTTTGGTGCAGGCGGTGTTTCTGTTGCTATCGGTGAGTTGGCAGCAGGTCTTGACATCAATCTTGACAAAGTGCCAAAGAAGTATGCAGGTCTTGACGGACCAGAGATTTCTATCTCTGAGTCACAGGAGAGA
>JBGVDY010000280.1:0-1442 GCA_045119585.1 Acutalibacteraceae bacterium
GTATTAGATATTTCCAGCCATCTTTATGTGCAATGAAGCCTAGCTCATTTTTATCGCGTGCGGTATTTCCGTGACCTAAGTTATCAAAGCCAAAGGCAACATAGCCGTTTTCCGCCAGAAAAGAAAACAGATGCTCGTATCGGTCAATATATTCGGTCATGCCGTGGACAATGTGAAAAAGCCCTTTAATATCGCCCTTGGGAATATATATTTTACCCATTAAGGTATGAATATTATCGGTACTTCTAAGCGGTAAAGTGCGAATTTCGTATTCCATAATAAAATCCCCCAAAGAGAGTTTACTCTGCAAATATTTTTGATGCTAAAACTGCTTTTCGCCAACCGTTTAATAGGATTTGGCGACGTTCATTATATATAGATGGGGTAAGTGAGTTTTTATTGATGTTTAATTTTGTGATTTCTTGGGTGCTTTCAAAAAATCCCACCGCAAGACCTGCTAAAAATGCTGCTCCTAAAGCGGTTGCTTCGCCTGATTCGGGGCAAATAACCGTTGTGTTTGAAATATCGGCTTGGAACTGCATTAAAAATTTATTAGCAGAAGCACCGCCATCGGCCAAAATGGATTTAACCTCTAAACCGGTATCTGCTTTAAGCGATTCTAAAAGGTCGTTGGTTTGGTATGCAATAGCCTCTAAAGCTGCCCTTACAATATGGTTTTTATTACTGCCTCTTGTAAGACCGCAAATAGTACCCTTGGCGTACATATCCCAATAAGGTGCGCCAAGACCCGCAAAAGCAGGAACTATATAAACGCCGTTGTTGTCATCGACTTTTGTGGCATAACGCTCACTATCACTCGATTTTTTGATAAGCTTTAATTCGTCGCGAAGCCACTGTATAACGGCACCACCAACGAAAACACTGCCTTCAAGCGCGTAGTTTATCTTACCGTCAAAGGAAGCGGCAATGGTTGTTAAAAGTCCGTTCTTACTTTTATAGGCAGTATCGCCTGTATTCATAAGCAAAAAGCAACCTGTGCCGTAGGTGTTTTTAATATCGCACTTTTGGAAACAACGTTGACCGAAAAGGGCCGCCTGTTGATCGCCTGCTATACCTGAAACGGCTATGCTTTCGCCTAAAATATTAACTTCACCGTAAACTTCGCTACAGGATTTTACTTGCGGTAGCATACCTTTTGGAATATTTAATATTTTTAACAATTTTTCATCCCAACAAAGCTTGTGTATATCAAAAAGCATTGTGCGTGAAGCGTTTGTATAGTCGGTAATATGTATTTTGCCGCCGGACAGTTTCCACAAAAGCCAAGTGTCTACAGTGCCGAATAAAAGATCACCTTTTTTGGCTCTTTCGCGAGCGCCCTTCACGTTATCTAAAATCCATTTTATTTTAGTGCCGCTAAAATAAGCGTCGATTTTAAGACCTGTTGTATTTGCAATATATTCTTCCAAACCGTCTTTTTT
>JBGVDY010000281.1:0-5514 GCA_045119585.1 Acutalibacteraceae bacterium
AGGTAAGGGTGTCGTCAAGCTCTAACTCACCAACAATGTTACGAAGTGTCGTAGCGGTAAGGTTAGAAAGCGCGCTAATTGGGTTTACTGCGCCGTATGTAAATAGTTTTGCATCGAAAACCTTAAAATAAACAACGGTATCAATTTGCATAGTAACGTTATCTTTAGTAATAACAGGCTGTGGTGGGGAATCAAGCACTTGTTCCTTTAAAGTAACGCGCTTTGCAACGCGGTCAAACACAGGAATTAAGAAGTGTAGACCTGCTTCCCAGGTTTTGCAGTATTTACCAAGGCGTTCAATAACATGCTCGCTCGCTTGCGGAACAATACGAAGGCAAAGGCAAATTAAAACTATAACTATAATTCCAATAACATAAGGCATAAAAATCGCTCCTTTATATATATTGTAATCATTATATCAAAAATATATTCTTGTGTAAAGAAAAATCTCGTATTCGGTCGAAATGACATTGGTATTGTCACCCCGAGCGAAGCCGAGGGGTCTTAGCAACAAGATTCCTCACATTCGTTCGGAATGACATTGGTATTGTCACCCCGAGCGAAGCCGAGGGGTCTTTCCTAAAGATTCCTCACATTCGTTCGGAATGACGGGGCAATGTCACCCTGAGCGTAGTCGAAGGGTCTTTCTCAAAGATTCCTCACATTCTTTCGGAATGACGTTGACGTTGTCACCCCGAGCGTAGTCGAGGGGTCTTACTCTAAAATATCATTCCACAAATCTTGCCAAGTAGGATTAAAATCTGATATCAAAGTATTTTTCTTTTCCCTGCGCCAACCTTTAAGTTGCTTTTCTCGTGATATAGCACTGTAAACATCTGTGGTAGATTCAAAATATACGAGTTTATGAACGTTGTATTTTTTGGTGAAACCATCAACTAAATTGTTCTTGTGTTCATATACTCTTCTTTTTAAATCATTAGTAACACCAATATATACAACGTGGTTATTCCAATTTGATAATATGTACACGTAATAATTCATTTTTTATTCTCCTTTTGCGGAACATTGTCACCCCGAGCGTAGTCGAAGGGTCTTTCTTAAAGATTCCTCACATTCGTTCGGAATGACACAAGGTAGTAGCATAAAAATAATAAGATTCCTCACATTCGTTCGGAATGACGGGGCATTGTCACCCTGAGCGTAGTCGAAGGGTCTTTCCTAAAGATTCCTCACATTCGTTCGGAATGACTATGTATTTATTGTACTAAAATCAAAATTGTCTGTAAAGATGATTATTGCCTTTTCTGCCAAAAAAGTAAAAACCAATACGAATTTGTAATTTGTAAAAATGTTATACCATCCTTTCCAATATAAAACACAATATGTTTTTGTGCAAATGTTACAAAATAGAAATAAAAAATAAAAAAACCTTGACTAATTTTTCAAAAATAGGTATACTTAATGTGGTATTTAGCCCGCTAAAGTGGGCGGGCCGACTAAAAAATTTTTGAAAGGAAGATTTTTATGAAACAAAAAATCTACAAGCTTTGTAGTGTGTTGCTTACTTTAGCACTTGTTTTGTCCACTTGCATTTGCGCAATTGGTACAGTATCTGCTGCTAATGTAGCTACATATTACGTAAGCCCCGACGGTGCTGACACCAATGATGGTTTAACAGCTACAGCACCTGTTGCATCTGTAGAAAAGGCTGTTACATTAGCTAACGCCGCAGGCTACGGTGCAGGCGACACTGTATACGTTAAGGTTATACATGTTGCTGATAAATCAACCACATGGGCAGCTGCTGCTCAAATCGCTGCTCACGCATTCACTCTTGATCTTTCATCAAATGGTGATATTGCTCAGGTTGGTGCAGTTGACTCTGCTATGACCTTTAACGGTCCTACCAAGTTATCTAACATCAAAATGATGTGGGGTAAAAAAGATGGTACAGGTTATCCGACTATTAACTTTGCTGGTAACGAAGTAGTTATCGGTAACGGAGTATCCTATTACAACGCAATGTACAATCTTTACTTTGCTAAATCCGGTACTTTTGATAAAGACCTTTACCTAACATTTAAGGGCCCATTTAATAAAACTATGTTTATGGGCGGCGACTGGAGCGGTCCTACACTCAATAAGAATGTTTATATTGATTTTGCAGGCACCGGTTCTTACGACTTTAGAGTAGGTACTAACGGCGGTAATAATGTAGATGGAGCTCACGCTACTAAGGTTAACGCCGCAGTTAATATTAATCTTAAGTCAGGTACTCCCAAGTTAACTTTTGTTAGCGATGCTTACAAAATGAGATATGGTGAAAATTCTGCTGTACAAGTTATTAACTCTGTAGGTGTTGCTACTAACGATTGGGTAACCGCATTAACTACAACTAAAGAAAATACATCTAAACCCTCTAAATATTATATCATTAATAATAAGAGCGGTTTACCTAAAGCTGTTCAGTTTACTGATACTGTAGGTAAATTTAAGGTTAATTTAAGCAAAGCTTGGAATGTTGTTGTTAAGGATGCTGCAGGCGCAGTTGTTGAGAATGCTATTAACGAAGGCATTCTTGACCTTTCTGCTTTAGCTTCCGGTGTATATAACATTGAAGCAACCAAAACTGCTACTGAAGAGTTAACTCTTTATGTTAGCCCCAACGGCAACGACGAAGCTGACGGTAAAACAGTAGATACTCCTGTTGCAACAATCGGCGGTGCTATTGCTGCTGCTCAGGATAACGGTATGAGCACAGGCGATACCGTATACCTTAAGTTAATAAAAGCCGGAGATGTTAAGCAAGAATTAGGTACATTATCTAACCACGGCTTCAAGCTTAAGATATCTTCTAATGCTGATAAAGCTACCATCAATATGGGTGTAGGTATAAGCTTAGGTGGCGATGTTGAATTTGAAAATGTTACTCTTGCTTGGATATCCAACAAATGGCCTAACTTTGCATTCGGTTCTCACAATGTGTCTATTGGTGCTGGTGTAGATTATTCGGCTGCTGTTTTCAATAACTTAGTACTTGCTTCTACAAGCGGTGCACAAAATGAAAACATCAACCTATACTTTGAATCATTACCAAACACGTTCCGTTTAGGCGGTATGTATGTATCTCCAACCTTTAAGAACATTAACATAACACTTAATGGTGCTGGTATAAATAAAAACATCACTTTTGGTGCTCAGGAAAATGGTAATACCACAACCTATGATGGTATACTTAATATTAACATTAAGAAAGCCGCTACTTTTGGTCTTGATAACGCCAGAACAGAAGAAAAAGGATACGGAGAACTTGTATTCACTAATAACTTTGCTGCACAAATCATCAACTCTACAGGTGATGCTGCTCTTACCAACGGCGCTAAGACTTATTTAGACGGTAAGAAGACCAACGAAGCAACACCTGCTCCTGTTAAGTATTACATCTTAGATAACAATACCGGCTCAGCAAATGCTGTTGAAGCTACCGATACTGTTGGTAAATTTAAGGTTAATATTGATACTCAAAGATTCCAGCTTTTAGCAAATGGCACACCTGTTGAAGTTTCAGAAGGTTTTGCAACATTTGCTCCCGGTAAATACACATTAACACTTAAAGTAATTAATCCTTACAATGAAACCTACTTTGTAAAGACCGGTGCTACTGATGGTAACGGCACAGAAGCTGCTCCTTTTGCTACCGTTGCTGAAGCTATCGCAGCTGCAAACGCTAAGGGTTGCGTTTATGGCGATAACGTAGCTATTAAGCTTGCTGGCGAAGAAGCTGTTGTTTGGGGCGAATCCGAGAAATTCTCATTCATCCCTGTTGTTGAATCCGCTAATAAGGAAGCTCTTACACCTGTTATAATCGATAAGGATTTACAGGGCGAAATCGTATTAGACTATGTTGTAGTTGACAATACTGCTCCTACAGGCGAAGGCTTTAAGCGCATGACTGTTAATGGTAACAACATTAAGTTAGGCGCAAACGTTCAAGGCGATATCGAATTTGTTGGCGCTAAACAAGCAGGCAAGTATATAAGCGGTCAAACCGTTGAAATTAATACTTCTGCAGTTAAGAACATCTACGTTGGTAATACCAACCAGAATAACCTTACCTTTGCTGGTGATGTAAATTACATCCTCAACAATGAAGAATTAAGCACAAGATTCAACTTTATGCCTTTCTATGGTCATAAGATTGGTATTGATGGTAACTTTAACATTAAGGTTGTTGCTGCTAAGAGCATTACCATTGGTAAGGCTAGTGTAGAAGCTGAAGGCGATCGTCAAGCCGGTCGTGTAAACATTACAGGCGAAGGCAAGGGTGCTAACCTTATTGTTCCTGTTGCTACAAATGTTGTAGGTCTTGACCAATTCGCACTTATTAGCGATAGTTACTTTGTAATCAAGACCGGTAGAGAAGTTGACATCAACTTCACTGAATACGCAGGCGAATATGAATTCGATTATGATGAAACAATCTACAACCTTGTTGTAACTGATGCTGAAGGCAATGTTTTAGTTGCTGACACTGATTACTCTTATGATGATGGCATTCTCTTCTTCTTCGCTCCCGGTGAATACACTGTTGCATTAGAATGTATTGAATGTATCTATGACAGAGAATGTGATACTACATGTAATCGTTGTGGCGAAGTAGACGAAACTCGTGTTCACAAGTTCTCTACCTATGCTTCTAAGGATGCTGCAGAATGCGGTAAGAACGCTACCGAAATTGCTACATGTGATTACGGTTGCGGAACAGAAAATGTTCGCGATGTAGAAGGTTCTGCACTTGAACATGACTTCCAGTGGATTATCGACAAGAAGAACAACTGTGGCGTTAAGGGTGCTAAGCATGAAGAATGCTCACTCTGTCATGAAAAACGTAACGAAAATACCGAAATCGCTGCAACAGGTAAACATACCTATAGCAACAACTGCGATACATCATGTAACGTATGTAAAGCTACAAGAACTATTACTCATGCATACAAGACCACTACAACCAAGGCTACAACTTCTAAGAACGGTAGCGTAGTTAAGGCTTGTAGCGTATGCGGTAAGCAAGCTAGCAAGACTACAATCTACTATGCTAAGAAGGTTAAGCTTTCTACCACAGAATATACTTACAATGGCAAGTCTAAGAAGCCAAGCGTAAAGGTATACGACTATAAGGGTAATAAGATTTCTTCAAGCAATTACGAAGTTTCTTACAAGGATAATAAGAAGGTAGGCAAGGCAACCGTTACTATTAAGCTTAAGGGCAAATATAGCGGAACCTTAAAGGCTACATTCAAGATTCTTCCTAAGGAAAGCAAAGTAGATAAGCTCACCGCAGCTAAGAAGAGCCTTAAGGTTAAGATCAAGAAGGTATCTTCACAAGCTACAGGTTACGAGATTCAGTACTCAACTTCTAGCAAGTTCAAGTCTGCAAAGACTAAGAAGGTAACAAGCTACAAGACTACTTCCGTAACTCTTAAGAGCTTAAAGGCTAAGAAGACCTACTATGTAAGAGTACGCACCTACAAGACAGTAGACGGCAAGAAGTAC
>JBGVDY010000282.1:0-3507 GCA_045119585.1 Acutalibacteraceae bacterium
CGGTGATATGCTTTATGTTTTGGATTCACTTGATTTAAGCGTTACAGTTTTCAAGCTTACTGATTATGGAAAGCTTTATAAACAAGCACAAGCATTAACTCTTAACGGTAAGTATACAGAAGCAGTTGACGTTTGGAAAGAAGTTTTAAGTGAAGATAAAAATAATCTTTTGGCTTACAGAGGTCTTTCAAAGGCTGCATTATTAACCGAAGATTACGATAGTGCTTTAAAATATTCAAAGCTTGGTTTTGACCAAAACGATTATGCAGTGGCATTTGAGCAAAAGAGAAGCGAATTTATAAGTAATAACATTTGGTGGATGTTACTTATTGCTGTAGCGGTTATCGGTGCAGTAGTTTGGCTTTTACTTCGCAAGAAGCCTGAAACAGCACCTACAAAGACAAATGATGTTGTATTCGCACTTTCTAGTGTTACTCATCCTTTTGAAACCTTTGGTAGATTAAAATTCAAGCACGAGGGCTCTGTTTTAGTTGCTTTTGGCTCACTTTTGGTATTCTATATTACAACTGTACTTTGCGATATTTATAGCGGATTTTCTTTTGAAATTTTTGAAGCAAGTAATTACAATTCAATTGAGACACTTTTAGGCAGTGTTGGCATAGCGCTACTGTTTGTTATTGTAAACTGGGGCGTATGTGTTTTGGCACAGGGTAAAGGTAAGTTAAAAGAAATATTTATGGTTACCTGTTTTGCCTTGATTCCTGAAATATTCAGCTCAATAATTTATCTTGTACTTACTAATATGTTAGTTCCTGAAGAAGGAGCAATACTCACAATCGTTACTATAGTATGTCATATTATGGCGGCAATAGTATTATGTGTTGGTCTTATGGTTATTCATGAATATGATTTCTTTAAATTCCTTGCTACAACTGTAGTTACTCTTCTTGGAATGGCATTGGTTGTATTTATAATATTTATGGTATTTATACTTTTCCAAGAGTTGTTCGGATTTATAGGTTCATTATTCAGTGAAATTTTCTATCGATAGGAGGCGGTATTTATGATTAAATTTAAACGGTTTGTATCAATATTACTTGTGTTGTCCGTTATTTTATGTTGTGCCGCCTGTTCAACAGAACAACCTAGAAAAATTGGTCGATACACTTCAAAAATAGTTGTTAATTCTGTTGATTCATCGGTTGTTGCCGAAAATGATAACTATGCAATGCATTGGGACAGCGAAAAAGCTTGTATTCTTATTGAGGATAAAAACAGCGGATATATTTGGTCCACTGTTCCAAACGATTTTTATAACGGAACTCCTGCAGGAGCAAGAGCAAACGTACTTTTAAATTCACCGATTATTGTTACTTATGTAGCATCTCCTAATAATACACTTAAAACCATTAATGGTTCCAGTGTGTTTGAAGATGGTATGATTACTGCCAAAAAGGTGAAAAACGGTATACAGGTTGGATACTTCTTCAATAACGTTGAAATTTCAGTTCCTGTTATTTATAAGCTTTATGATGATCATTTTACCGTAACGGTAGAACCAAAGGGTATATTGGAAAATGCTAATAAGGTATATCAGGTGGATATAGCACCGTTCCTTACTGCAATCCCACAAAGCAAGGATAAAGATAGTTATCTATTTGTTCCTTCTGGTAGCGGCGCGCTTATGTATGCTGACGAGCGCGACGGAAGTGAAAGACTTTATCAAGAAGCAGTTTACGGTCAAGATCTTTCTGCATTTAATGATCACATCAACAGTAATTACTATAAAACATCACTACCTGTTTTTGGCGTTAACAGGGGAGAAAATTCCTTGTTTGCCATAGTTGAAAATGGTGCTGCTTCATGTGAGATTACGGCATCAGCAGGTGACAGTACTATAGGATATTCAAACGTTTGTGCAGCTTTTTGTGTAAGAGGTCAAAGTACTGAAGTTGTTAAAATGGCTCAGTATGGTTCACAACGTGTAAATACATATAGTGATGGACTTATTGATGGAAAATGTACTGTTGCATATTATCCGTTATCAGGTAAACATTCAGGTTATTCAGGTATGGCTGAATGTTATCGCAATTATTTAACTAATAAATATAAAATCAGTAAAACAACTGAAGATTCAATGCTTTATTTACAGTTTTTAGGCGGTTCATTGACAAGCGAATCTTTCGTCGGTGTTCCTTATAAAAACTTAACGGCAGCTACTACTGTTAAGCAAGCTAATGAAATAGTATCAGAACTTACAAAAACAACCGGTATCAAGCCTGTAGTTCAACTTAAAGGTTTTGGACAATCAGGTGTTGATGTTGGAAAAATCGGTGGCGGTTTTAAGCTTTCTTCTAATTTAGGTAGTTGGAAGGAAATTGAAGCTTTAAACAAGCTTAGCGAAGTATATTTCGATTTTGATTTAGTACGTTTTGACAAATCGGGATCAGGCTTTAGTACTGTTTCTAATTCTGCAAAAGCTGAAAATGGTGGTACGGCATATCAGTATTATTATGATATTGCTGCAGGTAACCGTGTTGAAAAGAAGGGCCGTTATCGCTTGCTTTCACGAGATCAGTTAGGAAAAGCTTTAGATAAGGCTATGAAAGCAGTGAAAAATAAGGAAATTTCCGGTATTTCATTATCAACTCTTGGAAGTTTAGCTTATTCGGACTATAAGAGCTCTGATTATTATGCAAAAGGTAATTTGGATAGCCAAGGAACTATGATGTTTGCTAAGGCATCTTCAAAAACAAGAGTTATGACTTCGAATGCTAATGAGTATGCTGCAGCAAAGTCAAATCATATTATTTCCACACCATCTAATAATTCTGCTTTTGCTACTTTGGATGCTACCGTACCTTTCTACCGTATGGTTTTCAAAGGTGTTGTATCTATGGCATCTGAGCCAATCAACACATCTGCTAATCCTAGAACAGAGCTTTTAAAAGCAGCAGAAACCGGTTGTGGTTTATTATATACAGTAACAGGCAGTTATAACAGCAAATTCCGTTTGTCTGACAGCTCGTTTGCTTTAAGCGTTTATTCTGATAATAAAAACAAAATTGAATCTGATTGCAAAGAGCTTTCTGAATTTTTATCAAAGGTTTCAAACACCAAAATTAAGAAGCATACAATTCTTTCAAAGGGTGTAAATGAAACAGTGTTTGAAAATGGCGTAACCGTTATTGTTAACTATACCGACAAAAATGTTAAAACAGATTTAGGTATTGTTGCGCCGGAAGGTTTTGTTTATCAGTAAAAATATTTTGGTGCGCAAGCACTTGGAAAGGATGAGAATATGCGCAATAAAAAAGCGAGAGGTATTGAGCGTCTTAAGGTGCGTTATGGAAGAATGTTTTCTATTCCATGGGCAATAGGTTTCCTTTTATTTTTCTTAGTACCGTTTGTTGAGTCTATTGCATATGCTTTTTCTAAAGTATCGCTAGTTGATGAGGATATGCTTCAATTTGTAGGACTTGAACATTTTAAATATCTATTGCAAGAAGACCCCAATTTTATTGACAACTTAGCAGAAGCTGTTAC